>NZ_JBVVPQ010000071.1:0-34881 GCF_055811695.1 Bradyrhizobium sp. MI1.3
AGCCCCGGCCGCCGTCAAATTGCTGCGTATGCAATTACTTCAGTCACGATGTGTTTCGGATGTTGTTGATTGGGGGCATCGAGCGGCAAGCGGCCGCCGCCGTCTTCACGGATTCGCCCCGTTGGTTGCTCGTGCACGGCAGCGCCGACACGTCGTCGTGGGCGGCGATGCACCGGGCCCGTTGGCGATGTAGCTACATCTTTCGCTGACTGCCTGTTCAGTAAGAATGGCCGACTAGACCTGCTCGCGCTCTGCTCTTCGCGTTTTGACCCGCAGCGCACCTCGCAACGGCTCGGCTGCACGTTCACTTGAGATCGACGCAACTTGGCGTCAGCCGATGTCACCGTTGACCCCTTACGAATTTTTGGGTGTCGTAGTTTTCTATCTTTTGATAGTCGGTCGCAATAACGGGAAGCCACTCTCTTTCTTCTTCTTCTTCTTCGGAGAGTGGGCATGAACCAGCATCCAAGTCGCATCGATCGGTAAATTCCGGGGCGCGCACTCTGCGATTCAGGTCTGAACTGGTCAGGCAGGAGTCGGGACCTATGGTGGTCCACCTGTTTGATTTGCCGAGATTACGACCGCGAGGCTACGCCCAAGTCCTCGCTAACTCATCGGGCGGTGGTGCTCGCCCTCGTCAACGGAAGGCCGCCTCAGACGGCCCTCTTTCCCTTGGTCAATCCGCGCGCATGCGGAAGGGCGTCAGGTTCGAAGCTTTGGCACAACAACCTGCGGCCATCGCTCAGCGAGTGCAAATAGAGCGGCCCCAGCGGCGATTGGGGGCCCGCGCATCTCAAGTCGCACCTTGCCTACATCACCCGCAACGGTGAGCTGGATGGCGAAACAGAGCAGGGCGCGGCCCTGGCAGGTCGTTCCGGATTGAAAGACCTGCAGCAACGGTGGGTGGATGATGCCCGTCTAGACCATAAGCGTCGCCGCGACGGATCGCTTTCGGTGAATATTATTGTGTCGATGCCGGCTGGTACAGACGCCATCGCCGTCAAGGATTCAGCCCGGGCATTTGCCATCGAAACGTTTGGCTATAATCATGACTACGTCTTCGTCCAGCACCTCGATGACAAGCATCCTCACGTGCACTTGACCGTTCGATCCCTCGGCCATGACGGAAAGCGCCTTAATCCCCGTAACGCGGACCTTCAGGCCTGGCGAGAACGTTTTTCTGGCGAACTTCGGCTTCGCGGGATCGCGGCGGAGGCAACGCCGCGGCGAATCCGCGGACGAGTTCGAAAGGCCGCGCGCGGGGCGGTCCTCGCTATGCGCAAGAGAAAGATCACGCCCGATGTTGATCGGCGTGCCCGCAACGAGGTGCTTTCGGAAGTGAAGGGCGGAAGGAGCGCCAAACACCCTTGGGACGAACAGATCAAGTCACGTCAGGATGTGATCCGGCGGCGATATCTTGATTATGCCGCCGAGCTGCAGCGCTCTGGAGCAGGAGCTCTGCGTGCGTGGACGATCACTATCCCGCGTTGGCCTTCAACCCCGCAGCCTGGATGCCCGCCACGGCACACGCCTCGTCATTGTCCGAGGTGTCGCCGGAGACGCCGACGGCGCCGAGCAGCGTCGTGCCGTCCATGATCAGCACGCCGCCGGGGACCGGCACCAGCGCGCCCTTGGCCATGGTGTTCATGGCGTCGATGAAATAGGCCTGCTCCTGCGCGCGCTGGAAGAGAGCGCGCGAGCCCATGCCCAATGCGAGCGCGCCATAGGCCTTGCCGTGCGCGATCTCGGCGCGCATCAGGCTGGTGCCGTCCTGCGCCGCGGCGATCTTGAGCACCCCGCGTGCGTCGAGGATGGTGACGACGAGCGGCTTCAGCTTCAACTCGGTGGATTTCGCGAAGGCGGCGTCGAGGATCTTGCGGGCGGTGTCGAGGGTGAGGTCAGCCACGATTGGTTTCCTTTGCAATGGGAGGGGTTGTGGATTGGGTCTTCGCACGATCGAGGCTCATCGCGAGCACGCGCGCGACGTGAAGCGCCTCGCGCTGGGCGCCGTCGTGGATCTGGTGCCGGCAGGAGGTGCCGTCGGCAACGATCAGCGTCGCCTGATCCGCGCGCCGCACGGCGGGCAATAGCGACAGCTCGGCCATCTCGATCGAGGCATCGTAGGTGTCCGCGCCATAACCGAAGGCGCCGGCCATGCCGCAGCAGCTTGACTCGATGGTCTCGACCTCAAGGCGAGGGATGAGGCGCAGCACCTGCTCGACCGGCTTGAAGGCGCCGAAGGACTTTTGATGGCAATGGCCGTGCACCAGGGCTTTGTCGGCAAGGGGGCCGAGCGGCAGTTTCAGCCGGCCGGCCTCGGCCTCGCGCACCAGGAATTCCTCGAAGGTCAGCGCGTGGGCGCCAACCGCCTTGGCGTCATCGTCCTTGCGCAGCGAGGCGAGCTCGTCGCGCAAGGTCAAAAGGCAGCTTGGCTCAAGCCCGACGATCGGGACGCCGCGCGCGGCAAAGGAGGCGAACGCAGCGACCAGACGATCGAGCTCGGACCTGGCTTCGTCGACAAGGCCAGCTGACAGGAACGTGCGGCCGCAGCACAGCGGACGGCTGCCGCTCGCGGGCTTCGGCAGATGCACGCGATAGCCGCCGGCTGCGAGCACGCGCAACGCGGCGTCGAGATTTTCGCGCTCATAGATGCGGTTGAACGTGTCGGCGAACAGCACGACCTCGCGGCCGGTTTCCGGCCCGACCGCTTCGGCCGGCGGCACGAACACGTCGCTGCGGAAGGCGGGGAGCGCGCGGCGGGCGCTGATGCCGGCAAAGCGCTCGAACAGCTTTCGCAGCAGCGGGCTGCGGTTGCGCAAATTTGCCAGCGCCGCGAAGCGTGAGGCGAGGCCCGCATAGCGCGGGAGATAGGCGACGAGCCGGTCGCGCAAGGTCAGACCGTGCGAGGCCGCGCGCGCGGCCAGCACCTCGATCTTCATCTTGGCCATGTCGACGCCGGTCGGACATTCGTGGCGGCAGGCCTTGCAGGACACGCAGAGCTTCAACGTCTCCATCATCTCGTCGGAGGAGAGTGCGCCCGCGCCAAGCTGGCCGGAGATTGCGAGGCGCAGCGTGTTGGCGCGGCCTCGCGTCACGTCCTTCTCGTTGCGCGTCGTCCGGTAGGACGGACACATCACGCCGCCCTCGAGCTTGCGGCAGGCGCCGTTGTTGTTGCACATCTCGACCGCGCCCTGAAAACCGCCGCCGGCCCCGGGATAAGCGGACCAGTCGAGCTTTGTCTTGAGCTCAGCGACGCGATACTCAGGCTTGAAGCGGAATAGCGAACGATCGTCCATCTTCGGTGCGTCGACGATCTTGCCCAAGTTGAGCACGCCATCGGGATCGAAGCGCTGCTTCACCTCGCGGAAGTCGGCGACGAGGCGCTCGCCGAACATGGTTTCGTGGAATTCGGAGCGCACCAGGCCGTCGCCGTGCTCTCCGGAATGCGAGCCCTTGTATTCGCGCACCAGTTCGAAGGCTTCCTCCGCGATGGCCCGCATCGCCTTGACGTCCTTCTCCAGCTTCAGATTCAGCACCGGCCGCACATGCAGGCAGCCTTCGGAAGCGTGAGCGTACATCGTGCCGCTGGTGCCGTGCTTGGCAAACACCTCGCCTAGCCGCGCGGTGTAGTCGGCGAGATGCGGTAACGGCACGGCGCAGTCTTCGACGAAGGAGACCGGCTTGCCCTCCTGCTTCATCGACATCATGACGTTGAGACCGGCGGCGCGGAAATCGGCGATCCCGCTCTGGAGTGCGGGCTCTGTGATTTCCACCACGCCGCCCCATTTGCGCTTGTCGTTATTCCAGTTGAAGCCGAGATCGCCCATCAGCTCGCCGAGCTGCTTCAGGCGCACGAAATTGTCCGCCTGATCCTCCTCCGCGAACTCGACCACGAGCACCGCATCCGGATCACCCTTGATCGCAGCAGAAATGATCGGCCGGAACATCGCGATGTCGCGGCCGAGTGCGAGCATGGTGCGGTCAACCAGCTCGACCGCGATCGGCTTCAGCTTGACCAGATGCTGGGCCGCGTCCATCGCCTCGTAAAAGCTGCCGAAATGGCAGACGCCGAGGGCCTTGTTGCGGATCACGGGCCAGAGCTTCAGCTCGACCTTGGTGGTGAACGCCAGCGTGCCTTCGGAGCCCACCAGCAGATGCGCCATGTTGTTGCGGGCGTTGCGCGGCACCAGCGCATCGAGATTGTAGCCGCCGACACGGCGCTGCACTTTTGGAAAGCGCGCTGCGATCTCCCCGGCCTCGCGGGCGCCGAGATCGAGCATGTCGCGGAATAGGGCACGGGCGCTGTCGTTCGCATCGAGATCGGAGAGATCGCGCGACACCTCGCCGTAATGGCTCAGCGTGCCGTCGGCAAGCGCGGCTTCCATCGACAGCG
Source organism: Bradyrhizobium sp. MI1.3 (assembly GCF_055811695.1). Taxonomy (NCBI): domain Bacteria; kingdom Pseudomonadati; phylum Pseudomonadota; class Alphaproteobacteria; order Hyphomicrobiales; family Nitrobacteraceae; genus Bradyrhizobium; species Bradyrhizobium sp. MI1.3. The sequence goes on from NZ_JBVVPQ010000071.1 coordinate 4,394, forward strand.
TGTTGTCGCGCATGGTGCCGTAGCGCAGGCTACGCCCGCCGCAGGAATTGTTGCCCGCCATGCCGCCGATGGTGGCGCGCGAGGCCGTGGAGACGTCGACCGGAAACCAGAGGCCGTGCTTTTTCAGCTGGCGGTTGAGGTCGTCGAGCACGATGCCGGGCTCGACAACGCAGGTGCGCCCTTCGACGTCGAGCGACAGGATCCGGTTCAGGTGCTTCGAGAGATCGACAACGAGGCCGTCATTGACGGTCTGGCCGCATTGCGAGGTGCCGCCGCCGCGCGGGGTCACCTTCAGTCCCTCGTCGCGCGCGATCGCCAGCGCCCGCAAGGCCTCGTCCATGGTGCGCGGCACCACCACGCCAGTGGGCACGATCTGGTAGAAGGAAGCGTCCGTGGCGTAGCGCCCCCGGCTGAAAGCGTCGAACAGGACGTCGCCGGTCATTTCCCGGGCCAGACGTGCCGCGAGGCCGTCCTTTTTGGCCGATTCCTGTGATTTCCCGGGCACTTCCGCCGCCATGGTCCGCTCTTGCCTGTTCGCTGCCCCCGTCTTGCCTCCGGTCACGGCCCTTGGCAAGGCGAGCCCTGCTTCTTGTGCATTGACGGACCCCGCCGGGCGAGGGACAAGCCCGGCGAATAGTGATATTCGAGCGGCTTGCGCACCCCTTGAGGCCAAAGGGCTCGAAGTCAAGTTGAGCTCAAAGCCAAGACAGACGCAAAAGACAGACTCAAGGACCGGGAAGGACGCCGATGACCGTGCACACTGGAAGGCATTTTCTCCAGATTCCAGGACCGACCAACGTGCCCGACCGGGTGCTGCGGGCCATGGACATGCCGACGCTGGATCACCGCGGTCCGGAGTTCGCAGAGCTCGGTTTCGCCGTCCTCGCCGGCATGCAGCGGGTGTTCCGCACCAAGCAGCCCGTGATCATCTTCCCCTCGTCCGGCACCGGCGCTTGGGAAGCTGCGATGGTCAACGTGCTCGCGCCCGGCGACAAGGTGTTGATGTGCGAGACCGGCCAGTTCGCTGTGCTGTGGCGCGGCATCGCCGACAAGTTCAAGCTCGACGTCGACTTCATCCCGAGCGACTGGCGCCATGGTGCCGATCTCGCCGAGATCGAGAAGCGCTTGGCCGCCGACAAGCAGCACACGATCAAGGCGGTCTGCGTCGTCCACAATGAGACCTCGACCGGCTGCGTGACGCCGCCGCTCGACGTGCGCAAGCTGCTCGACCGGGTCAAGCATCCGGCGCTGTTGATGGTCGACACCATCTCCGGCCTCGGCTCGATCGAGTACGAGCACGATGCCTGGGGCATCGACGTCTCGGTCGCCGGCTCACAGAAGGGCCTGATGCTGCCGCCGGGCCTCGGCTTCAACGCCGTCTCGGAGAAGGCGCTCGCGGTGGCCAAGGCCAACCCCGGCATGCGCTCCTATTGGGACTGGCAGGAGGTCATCGGCTTCAACAAGCTCGGCACCTTCCCCTATACGCCGGCCACCAATTTGCTCTACGGCCTGCGCGAGGCGATCAAGATGCTGGAAGAGGAGGGGCTCGAGAACGTCTGGACCCGCCACAAGCGCCACAGCGCGGCGACGCGCGCCGCGATCAAGGTCTGGGGCCTGGAGACGCAGTGCGCCGATCCTGCCGCGCATTCGCCGGCGCTGACCGGCGTGCGCGTGCCTGATGGCCATGACGCCGATGCCTTCCGCAAGGTGGTGCTGGAAAACTTCGACATGTCGCTCGGCACTGGCCTGAACAAGGTCAAGGGCAAGGTGTTCCGCATCGGCCATATCGGCCATTTCAACGACCTGATGCTGATGGGGACGCTCGCCGGCGTCGAGATGGGCCTCGATCTTGCAAAGATCCCGCACCGGAGCGGCGGCGTGTTGGCGGCCATGGACGTCCTGAAGGGACGCGACGCGGTGCCGATGACCAAAGCTCAGGTGGCCTGAAGGCCCAGGTTGCCTGAGCCAACTTCGAGAAAAGAGAGCGCGCGATGAACGCACCGACGACCGCCAACGAAGACCTGCTCTACTCCGTCACGGACGGCATCGCGCGGATCACCTTCAACCGCCCGCAGGCGCGCAACGCACTGACCTTCGCCATGTACGAGCGCATGGCGGAGATCTGCCAGGAGATCAACACCGACCGCTCGATCAAGGCGCTGATCCTGACCGGCACCGGCGACAAGGCGTTTGCCTCCGGCACCGACATTTCTCAATTCCGTGCGTTCAAAACCGCGCAGGACGCACTCGACTATGAAGCGAGGATCGACCGCGTGCTCGGCACGCTGGAGCAGTGCCGCGTGCCCGTGATCGCGGCGATCGCGGGGGCATGCACCGGTGGCGGCGCCGGAATTGCGGCCTGCTGCGACCTCCGCATCGGGACTGAAGCGACGCGCATCGGCTTTCCGATCGCGCGCACGCTCGGCAACTGCCTGTCGATGTCGAACATCAGCCGCGTCGTCTCGCTGGTCGGCCCCGCCCGCACCAAGGATCTGATCTTCAAGGCGCGCCTCGTCGAGGCGCCGGAAGCTCTGGCGCTCGGCCTCCTCAACGAGATCGTCCCTGATGTCGAGACGCTGCAGCGCCGCGCCGACGAAACCGCCAGGCTCGTGGCGAGCCACGCCCCGCTGACGCTTGAAGCGACCAAGGAGGCAGTGCGCCGCATCCGCCGCACGCTGTCGCGCGAAGAAGGCGAGGATCTGATCCTTAAGGCCTATATGAGCGAAGATTTCCGCGAGGGAATGGACGCCTTCCTCAACAAGCGCACGCCGAACTGGAAGGGCAAGTAGCGCGCGTCCTCTGCCGGTTGCGCCGTGCAACTATTCAATTCAAGTGGTTCCGCCTGTCGGAATCACAATTGCCCGCTTCTCCCTTTATGCGAAGCCGGCATGCCGTTCTTGTTCGTCGACCAGCTGGACGTCCAGGTGCCGCAGACCACGGCACTGAATGATGCGGCCAGCGGCCGTGTCAGGGTGATCTTGGGCGTCTCCGGCCAATGGCAGGCGGGAAGTAGGGGGCCTCGTCAACTCACGACGTCGGCTCACCAAGCGTATTTGAACACGCCCTTGCCGGAATAGCTGGTGACATTGCTGGAGAACTCGCCGTCGAAGGTGCCGGCGATCGAGAAGCCGCTCAGCCATTTCATCTCGGCGCTGGCGCTGACGAGCGCGGAGTCGGCGTCGACCCGAGCGCCGTTCACGATGAAGCTGGTGCCCGGCAGGGTCTGGAACAGCGCGGTGACGGCGCGACCCGGATTGTAGTCATGCGCCCAGGCGGCGCGACCGCGCAGCGTCAGCACGCCATTCTGCATCGCGTACGATTTGTCGGTGCGCAGGCCGAGCTCGGAGCGGGTGTCGGTCAGCGATTGCGAGGCATAGTTCAACGCGAACAGTCCGCCGCCATTGAGGCTGACTTCGGAGTAGTTGGGCAGGTTGAAGTTCGTCACCTGCGCTGCCGTATAGGGGGTGAGGCCTATCATCGGCGTCGCGAAGCGGTAGCCGCCCTCGAAGCGGGCCGAGAAGGTGTCGGCCTTGAAGCGGCCCTGCAACTGGTCGAAGCCGCCGGGCGCCACGGTGCGGTTGGTGGTGACGTCGTGCCAGCCATAGGCGAGCGCGGCGGAAATATAGGCAGGTCCGAAATTGTGCCGGCCGTAGACGCCGGCCTGGAACAGGTCTGCTGAGCCCGAACCCATCGCATTGGCGAGCGAGTAGCTCAGTCCACCGCCGCCGAGCGCGAAGCCGACCAGCGTGTCCACCGAAACCCTGTAGTCGGCGCCGGCCGCGCCGCCCCAGACCCGCGCGGTCAGGTCTTGCGAGCCGATTGGCGCATTGCCGCCGACTTGTGCCGAGCCGCCATAGCCGGCAGTCCAGAGGCTCCAGCGGCTGGCCGGCTGCGAGACGAGCAGCGGCGCCTTGGTCGCCATCGCATAAGCCTCGCGCTCGCGCGCGTTGGCCGGACGCATGGACGCATAGGCGGCCGCGTCGTCGCTCTCGGCGAATTGCGCCACGCTGCCCGCCTTGGCGAAACCGCCCGAGCGGCCGATGACGGTCGGGTCGAGCATCAGATTGAGGAATTGCCCGTCAGCATTGATCGCGGACTGGATAATGCCGGCGCCGAGTTCGCCCGAGGCCGTGGTCAGTCCGGCCGGCGTCAGCGCAGCGAAGGCTGCCGGAATGCCGCCGGTCGAGTTGAAGAAGTTGGTCAGCGTGTTTGCAACGTTTTGCTGGTTGACGGTGAGGCCGCCCCCGCTCGGCGCGAAGTTGACGCCGATGTTGAGGAACACATTGTTAGTGCCGTAGCTCAGCGACGCGTTGATCGTCGGTATGTTGGAGAGGACGGCTGGGTTGAAGGCGGTGCCGCCGAAACCGCCGGTCGCCGACAGGATCGTGTACTGCTTCTTGATCGTGCCCGAGCCGAACATCGCGCTCACCGTCGCATTGCCGAGCGTTGCCGCGCCGTTGACATTGGCGAGGCTCGCATTACCGGAGGAGACCTGCACGAGATAGGTCGAGGCCGCCGTGAAGCTGAGGGGGCCGTTGATCGTTAGTGGCGCGAACGAATTCGTGCTGCTGCCGGGCGCGAGCGTACCACCATTGACGGTGACATTGCCGACGAGGCCCTGGCCGGGCAGCGTACCGCCGCCGGCGAGTGTGCCGCCGGCATTGACAGTGATCGGGCTCAGGATCGAGCCGTCCACGACGAGTTTGCCGCCGTTGATGGTGGTGGCGCCGATATAGGTGTTGGCACCGGACAGCGTCTGCGTGCCGCCGGTCAGCGTCAAGCCACCACCAGCGCCGCCGTCGTCGATGACGCCCGCAAAATTGCCGATGCCGTTGGTGATGGTCAGCGTGTTGGCGCCGATGTTGACGTTACCTGAACCCGCCAGCGACTTGATCGACGTGCCGGCGCTCAGGGCCGAGATGTCGAAGAAGCCGTCGGCGATGACATTGCGCGAGGTCGCGATGTTGCCATCGTTGCCGCCGAAGTTGATAAGATCGAGCTCGCCCCCGCTCGCGATGGTCGTGGCGCCGGTATAGGTGTTGGTGCCGTAGAGCTGCTGGGTGGCGCCGTTGGCGACCACGACGTTGCCACCGGTGCCGCCCGCAATGCCGCCATCCTGAATGACGCCGCCGAAGAAGCTGCCACTGGTGATCGTCAGTGTCTTCGATCCAAGTGCGACGATGCCGCCAGCGGTCAACGAGAACAGCGCGTTCACCGACGTGCCGGAGGTTGTTTGCGAGATGTCGAACGTACCGCCTGCGCCCGGCGTGAACGTGACGCTCGCCGAGTTCGCGATCGATCCGCTGCCTTTCAGCGCCAACGTCGCGCCGGCATCGATCTGCGTCGTATTGAAGTAAGTGTTCACACCGGAGAGGGTCTGCGTTCCGCCAGCGACGTCAAATCCACCGGTGCCCTGGATCACGCCCGCGAACTCGGTCGAGCCGTTGGTGATGAACAGTCCCTTGCCGCCCATGTTGACGACGCCGCTCGAGCTGCCGGCAAGCGTCGTGATCGCCGCGGATGACGGGGTTATTGCCGAGATATCGAACGTCGCGTTTACCGTGACGACGCTGGAGCTCGCGATGCTGCCGAAGCCCGAGATCGCAAGCGTCCCCGCGGAGATCGTCGTCGCGCCGGTGTAGCTGTTGAGGCCGGTCAGCGTCATCGTGCCGGTGCCGACCTTGGTCAGTCCGCCGCCGTTGCCGGAGATCACGCCGTCGACCTGCGTCGAGGTGTTGAGGCTGCCTGTGGTGAGGGTCTTGGCGCCGAGCACGTAATTGCCGGCGCCTTCGATCGAGCCCGCGGTCATCCCGCCGCTGGTCAGGCCGGAAATATCGACCGTGCCCCCGGCATTGTTAATGAGACGCGCGCTGCCGCCCGTGCTGGAGCCATCGAAGTTCACCGTTCCGTCGTTGGTGATGGTCGAAGTGGCGGCGGTCGTGGTGTTGTGGAAGTTCAGCGTCGCCGAAGTGAGATTGTTGATCGTGGCGCTGCCGGCCGAAGCGCTGGTGAAGAAATCGATCTGGCCGCCGGCGTCGTTCGTGATGATGACGGCTCCCGCCCCGACACCGCCGCGCGCGGTGCTGCTGTTCTGGAACACCAGATTGTTGCCGGAGGTGACTTCGAAATTCTGCGTCGTCCCGGAATTGTTGACAATGCCTGCCGCGTTGACGGTGAACGGCTTGCCGATCGTGATGGAGTAGGCCTGCGCGATACTCGTGAACTGGACCGTGCCAATGACGACGACACCGTTGTTGTTGTCGACGGCCGCGCTTCCGGTGTTGGTGAACGTTGCGGTTCCGTCCGGCACGACCGGGTTGGTTGACCAGTTCGCGCCATTCGTCCAGTCGCTGGTGCCGCCGGCCCAGGTGCCGTCGACGGCATGCGCGGCGACGACGCCGAGCGCAGTGGTCGCCAGCAGGGTCGCCAAGGAGTGGCGCACGACGGATCGCAGCCCATATCCGATCCGCCCACCTGCCATCGGTTCGGCCATCTAATCTTCTCAAATCAGCAATGAATTATCGCGAGCATGCAACCCTGGCACGTACTGATGCCCGATACCCTGTGACATGATCTCATGGCGCCGCAACAGCCTGCAATGAACGGCTATCCATTCGCGCCGGGTTCTGGCCTGTTCCGCTTTGCATTTTCAGCCATCGTGGCCAATAGGCAACATATCCATGTCGCTCCCCATGCGCTCACGCGGGGAAGCGACCGGTGAAGCGGTGCGCCATATCCGCTGCCCGCGGTCGCGCGCGAGGATGGCGAGGACCTGATCCTCAAAGTCCATATAAGCGAAGATTTCCGCGAGGGAATGGACGCCTTCCTCAACTAGCGCACGCTGAACTGGAAGGGCAAGTAGCGAATCTCCGGCTTGGCTTCATCAGTCGAAAGTCACTGACAGCGTACCTGTGTGCTTGAACTCGCCCGCATTAGTCCGCACAATGCATCGATAAATTCCTGGCAAACAAAGCCAACAATCCAGGGGACGAAACTCGTGCGAATCCTAATGAAAGCTGTTGGCGTCGCAGCAGTGCTATCGTTGAGCGCGCCGGCCTTGGCTGGGTGGGAGCCGACCAAACCGGTCGAGATCGTGGTGGCGGCAGGCGCGGGCGGCGCCTCCGACCAGATGGCGCGGATGATGCAAGCCGCCATCCAGAAGAACAATCTGATGAAGCAGCCGATCGTGGTCTCGCTCAAGGGCGGGGCTTCCGGCGCCGAAGCACTGATGTACATGAAATCCAGCGAGGGCGACCCCAACAAGGTGCTGATCGCCTATTCGCTGATCTACATGTTGCCGCTGTCGGCAAAGATCCCGTTCAACTGGCGTGAGCTGACCCCGGTTTCGGTGATCGCGCTCGACCAGTTCGTGCTGTGGGACAACAGCGCGGGTCCCAAGACGGTGAAGGAGTTCGTCGCCGCGGCGAAGGCGGCGAGCGCGCCGTTCAAGATGGGCGGCACCGGCTCGAAGCGCGAGGATCACGTGCTGACCGTGTTCCTCGAGCAGAAGACTGGCGCGAAATTCTCCTATTTGCCCTACAAGTCCGGCGGCGAGGCCGCGACCCAACTCGTCGGCAACCACACCGAATCCAACGTCAACAATCCATCCGAAAATCTCGAAGTCTGGCGCGCGGGCCAGGTGCGTCCGCTCTGCGTGTTCGACAAGGAGCGAATCTCCTACACCAGCAAAGTGACGGAGACGCAGTCCTGGGCCGACATCCCGACCTGCAAGGAGGAGGGCGTCGATGTGCAGTATCTGATGCTGCGTGCGATGTTCCTGCCCGGCAAGGTCACCGCGGAACAGCAGGCGTTCTATGTCGAGCTGTTCCACAAAGTGACGCAGACCGCGGAATACAAGGACTACATGGAAAAGCAGGCGCTGAAGCCGATCTTCCTCACCGGCAAGGACATGGTGCAATTCCTCGAGGAGGACGATGCAGTCAACAAGTCGCTGATGACGGAAGCCGGATTCGTCGCGAAGTAGCCGTCTTCACCTCGCCCCGCTTGCGGGGCGAGGTCGCATCGCATCGAAGAAGCGGTGCGGGTGAGGGGGCTCTCTGCGAGTCCCTCTATCACCGTCCTCGTAGAGACTCCCCACACCCCCTCTCCCCGCAAGCGGGGAGAGGGGGAATTGAATTTACTCCGTCCCTAACGGCTCATGCCCCAAACCGATCTTGAAATCGTCGTTGACGATCCGACCGCGCCCGAAGACGACTCGCCTTCCGTCGTCTCCTCCGGCACGATCGAGATATTCGTCTGTCTCCTGTTGCTCGCGCTGGCTGCCACGCTCGGCTACGACAATTGGCGCACCGGCGCCTCCTGGGATTCGACCGGGCCGGAGCCCGGCTATTTCCCGTTCTACCTCTCCGTCATTCTCGGTGGTGCCAGCCTCTACGGCCTCATGGTGGCGCTGGTTGCGCACCGCGGGGCATCCGAAACCTTCGTCACGCGCGCGCAGGCCCGCCGCGTCATGGCAGTGTTCGTGCCGACGCTGCTGTTCTGCCTGGCGACGCAGTTTCTCGGCCTCTATGTCGCGAGCTTGCTGTTGATCGCCAGCTTCATGCGCCTCGTCGGCAAGATCGCGCTGTGGAAGTCGCTGCTCACCGCTATCGTATTCACGGCGATCATGTTCGTTACCTTCGACATCGCTTTCGACGTCATCATGCCGAAAGGGCCGCTCGAAGGGGCCTTCGGCTACTAGGCGGGCCCGCGATGGAAGCTTTCGGTCTCTTGCTTCACGGCTTCGCGGTCTTGCTGACGTGGAAGACGCTCGTGCTGATGATGGTCGGGCTGGTGCTCGGCATCTTCGTCGGGGTCTTGCCCGGACTCGGCGGACCGAACGGCGTCGCGATCCTGTTGCCGCTCACCTTTACGATGGATCCGACCTCGGCGATCGTGATGCTGTCCTGCATCTATTGGGGCGCGCTGTTCGGCGGCGCGATCACCTCGATCCTGTTCAATATCCCCGGCGAAGCCTGGTCGGTCGCGACTACCTTCGACGGCTATCCGATGGCGCAGCAGGGTAGGGCGGCGGAGGCGCTGACGGCGGCGTTCACGTCCTCCTTCATCGGCTCGCTGGTCGCGGTGCTGCTGATCACCTTCCTTGCGCCGATGATCTCGTCCTTTGCGTTGAAGTTCGGCCCGCCCGAGTTCTTCGCAGTGTATCTGCTGACCTTCTGCTCCTTCGTCGGGCTGGGGCGCGAGGCCAAGCACAAGACCGTCATCTCGATGTCGCTGGGGCTGTTGCTCGCCGGCATCGGCATGGACACGGTGTCAGGCAATCTGCGAATGACCTTCGGCTCGTCCGAGCTGCTCCGCGGCATCAACTTCCTCGTCGCCGTCATCGGCCTGTTCGGCATCAGCGAGATCCTGCTGACGATGGAGGAGCGCCTCGCGTTGCGCGGACACGCGGCGAGCATTTCGCTGCGCGTCGTGCTGAGCGTGTGGAAGGACCTGCCGAAATACTGGGTGACGCTGCTGCGCTCCTCCTTCATCGGCTGCTGGCTCGGCATTACCCCGGGCGGCGCGATCGCGGCCTCCTTCATGGGCTACAACCTGGCAAAGCGTTTCTCCAAGGACCCCGAGAGCTTCGGCAAGGGCCGGATCGAGGGCGTGTTCGCGCCAGAGACGGCGGCGCATGCCTCCGGCACCGCGGCGCTGCTGCCGATGCTGGCGCTCGGCATTCCCGGCTCCGGCACCGCCGCGATCCTGCTCGGCGGCTTGATGGTGTGGGGGCTCAATCCGGGACCGCTGCTATTCGTCGAGCACAAGGACTTCGTCTGGGGCCTGATCGCCTCGATGTATCTCGGCAATGTCGTCGGCCTTGTGCTGGTGCTGACGACGGTGCCGATCTTCGCCTCGATCCTGCGCGTGCCGTTTGCCGCGGTGGCGCCGATGATCGTGGTGTCCTGCGCGATCGGCGCCTATGCGATCCAGAACGCGATGTTCGATATCTGGCTGATGCTCGGCTTCGGCGTCGTCGGCTACGTCTTCAAGAAGATCGGCATTCCGCTGGCGCCGTTCACGCTGGCGCTCGTGCTCGGGAACCGCGCCGAGGATGCCTTCCGTCTGTCGATGATCGGCGCGGGCGGCGACCTCAAGGTGTTCTGGTCGAACGGCCTGGTGGGCTCGATCACGACCTTGGCGATCGTGCTGCTGTTTTGGCCTGTGATCGATCGTCTCCTCGGACATCTAAAATCGAGGAGGCGCTAGAAAACCGCATGAAAGTTCCGAAGAAGTTCACTTCGCTGGTCTTCTACTCGCTTATTGCTTTGCTACTAACGCGGTTGCCGCGATGAGTGCGGCGAAGCGGCCTGGGACACGATACCAGTCTGCCAGTTTAGCCTACGTTTAGTGTGTATCCAGATATGGAAGCGTTGAAGCGTCATTAGCGGTTCGCGCTTGTAGAGGCTATGCACGAATTGAAGCGGGTCGGGCAGCATGCCGGCGGCCGCCCCCAGCGCGATCACCCAAATCGGCGCGCTTGGGCAAATAGAAGGATCGCCAGGGCGAATCCAGTCGATGCATCGGTCGCAATCGTGAGCAGGTCCATCCACAATCGACGATCCGCCTTCAACAGTCGGTTATCGGCATTCTTGCGAACTGAGATTGCTTGAAGGGGATAGTCCCAATGTGGAATTGCATCGATCACAAAATGGCTCGCAAATCCTGCGACAGTGACCACGATTGGATGGGAGGGCAACATATAAGCGATGGCGCCGCCAACAATCGCGTGTGTACTTAGAATCATACCGGACCGTACCGCTCGAGCATCCGCCCCACAAAAGCACGGCCTCACCCCGAAGCACAAGGCCGCAACTGTCCCCACGGTGGCGCCTAGCGAGCACGGACCGCAACTGTCCCTAACTAAGCGTATCCCCTCTGTTCATTATCGGCTAGGAGCCAGTCACTAACGTAGGCTGACGAACGTCTTCCGCTAATGACACCGAATTGCGCCGGGTACCGGACTGTGCGCGAGCGCGTTCACTACGCGACCTGAGACGAAATGTGCTTTCGCGTGCTTTTTCATCTCGCTTTCTTCGCGCTCACTTTGAATCTACACGACCCTCGCGGCCCTGAGAGCTACAATTTCTTCTTGATCAAAACCGAATTCGGCGAGAACCTCGTCGGTCTGCTCGCCGAACTCCGGCGGCCGGGCCACCATCCTGCTCGGCGTGCGCGACAGTGTCACGGGCTGGCCGACCAGGCGGATGTCGCGATCCTCGTCATTCGGCACCTCCTGCGCGATGCCGAGATGCTTGACCTGCTCGTCTTCGAACATCTGGTCGATGGCGTAAATCGGCCCGCAGGGCACGCCGGCCTCGTTGAGTTCACGGACCCAGGTCTCGGTGGACTTCGTAAAGGTACGTTTCTCGATCTCGGCATTGAGCGCGTCGCGGTTCTTGGAGCGGGCTGGCGCGGTCAGATAGTCGGGATGGCTGTAGAGTTCCGGCGCGCCGATCGCCTGCGCGCAGCGCTCCCAGATCCGGCCGCCCGTGGTGGCGATGTTGATGTAGCCGTCCGAGGTCTTGAACACGCCGGTCGGAATGCTGGTCGGGTGGTTGTTGCCGGCCTGCTTGGCCACTTCCTTCTCCATCAGCCAGCGTGCGGCCTGGAAGTCGAGCATGAATATCTGGGCCTGCAGCAGCGAAGTCTGGACCCACTGGCCCTTGCCCGAGACTTCGCGCTCCAGCATCGCAGTGAGGATGCCCATGGCGCAGAACAGACCGGCGGTGAGGTCGGCAACCGGAATGCCGACCCGCATCGGGCCTTCGCCCGGCGCGCCGGTGATCGACATCAGCCCGCCCATGCCTTGCGCGATCTGATCGAAGCCCGGCCGCTTGTGGTAGGGCCCGTCCTGGCCGAAGCCGGAGATGCTGCCATAGACGATGCGCGGATTGATCTTGGCGAGGCTCTCATAGTCGATGCCGAGCTTTTTCTTCACGTCGGGGCGGAAATTCTCCACCACGACGTCGGCCTTGGTTGCGAGGCGCTTGAACACGGCAAGCCCGCGCTCGTCCTTCAGGTTCAACGTCATCGCCCGCTTGTTGCGGTGCAAATTCTGGAAGTCGGCCCCCCGCCGCGGACCGCCCGGCTGCTCGCCGCCGGCATCCTCGGTGAGCGCGTCGACCTTGATCACGTTGGCGCCCCAGTCCGCAAGCTGCCGTACGCAGGTGGGTCCGGACCGGACACGGGTCAGATCGAGGACGGTGAAACGCGACAGGGCTTCGGAGGCATGCGGAAAGGGCATCTTGAAAGGACTCCGGGACAGCCGGGACGGCATACTCACTCTGATCGGCCAATTTGAGCGGAAACTCAATGGGTGGAGCCGGAACCTGCGGCCACTTGGAGCCTTGCCGCGGACCTTAGGAGTCCTGCCCAAGGATGTCGAATTCTTGACGGTAGTGGACCGTTGTGGGACCAGAGCTTGCGCCAACGGCTTTGTCGGTTGGGCGTAACCAAAATTTTACCCTTGGGGCGAACTGTTGACATCGGAGTCCGTGGCGCCGGTACTCAGTTCGGCGAATCGCCTCATGGCTTGCGTTGCGGAACCTCACTGAACCTCTGTTCGAGACGACACCATGACAACATCGCCGCAAAACGATCTGCTCTCCGATGATCCATTCTACGCCGTCGTCGGTAACAGCATTCAGGGAAGTTACATTCCGGCCAATCCGGGCGGGTCGACCGATGGCTCGACATCCGGCTCAGTCATGTCGGTCACCTCCGGCGGGATCACGATCAACCTGGTCCTCGATGCGGCGGCAGAAGCCGCGCCGAGCAGTTTCAAGAATGGTCTGCAGCAAGCGGTTGCGATCCTGGCCGCTAACATCACCGACAAGATCACCGTCAACATCAACATCGATTATAGCGGTACGGGCGGCGGCGCCGCGGCCGGCCCCGACAGCGGCTACTACGAGACGTACGCGTGGACCCGCTCGGAGTTAGTCAACAACGCTAGCGCCGGCGACACTACGTTCAACGGCCTGCCGACCGGCTCAACGATCCAGGGACAATCCAACGTCGCGGTCTGGAACGCGCAGCTCAAGCTTTGGGGCGTCATTGGCGCTAACGACACCACCACCGACGACGCCAGCGCGAATTTCTCCACCGACATCAATTCCAACCTGCTGGTGGGAGTTGCTCTGCACGAGCTCACTCACGCGATGGGTCGCGTGCCCTATGGATCGGCACCCGACGTGTTCGATCTATTCCGATTCACAAGCCAGGGCGCCCGCTTGTTCCAGGGCGGAGCAACTGCACCCGCATCCTATTTCTCGTTAGATGGAGGGACCACCAAGCTGGCCGACTATGGTCGTAACTCCGACCCAAGCGACTTCCTCAACGGCGGCGTGCAGGGCGCCAACGATCCATTCAACGAATATTACACCAGCACTACCGTCCAAGGCCTGACGGCTATCGACCTGAAGCAACTCGATGCACTCGGATTTCACCTCGCCGTCAACTCGCCGACTGTGATCGAATCGTTCGGTGTTACGAGCCTTGTGCAGGCCGGCAGCAACTACTTCATGGATCCAGCATCGGGCGGTGGCGGTCCGTCGCTGAAATATGGCGGCACTTCGGTCGTAGTGGGACAGTTTAGCGCCTGGATGCCGATCGGCGCGGAGCAGATCTCCGGCGGAGCTGAGGTGGCCTGGAAGAATACCAGCACGGGCCAGTATGTTATCTGGGACACCGACGCTAACGGCAACCAGACCTCCAGCGCTGGACCTTACGCAGCGGCCGACACTGCGCTGGAGCAGGCCGAGGTCAACTTCCATCAAGACCTGAACGGCGACGGGACCATCGGTGCTCCGTCGTCTCAAGCGAGCACAACGATCATTGAAGCGCTTGGGGCGACAACTCTGGTGCAAGTCGGAAGCAACTACTATCTCAATGCTGTTGCAGGCGGTTCGGGACCATCGTTGAAGTATTCAGGCTCGATGGTTGTCGCGGGTCAATTCGGCACGTGGACGCCGATCGGCGCGGAGCATATATCGGGCGGATATGAGGTTGCATTCAAAAACACGAGCACGGGCCAGTATGTTATCTGGGACGCTGACGCCAACGGCAATCAGACCTCCAGTGCTGGACCTTACGCAGCGACCGACACCGCCCTAGGGCAGGCAGAAGCGAGCTTCCATCAAGACCTGAATGGCGACGGGACAATCGGTGCTCCGTCGTCTCAAGCGAGCACAACGATCATTGAATCGCTTGGGGCCACAACCCTGGTGCAAGTCGGAAGCAACTACTATCTCAATGCCGTTGCAGGCGGTTCGGGACCATCGTTAAAGTATTCAGGCTCGCTGGTTGTTGCCGGACAATTCGGCACGTGGACGCCAATCGGCGGCGAACATATATCTGCCGGATATGAGGTGGCATTCAGGAACACCGGCACGGGCCAATATGTCATCTGGAATACCGATTCCAACGGCAACCAGATGTCCAGTACAGGGCCTTACGCAGCGACTAGCACCGGGCTTGAGCAGGCGGAGACCAGCTTCCATCAGGATTTGAATGGGGATGGAATCATTGGAGCCGCCTCAGCTAATTCTTCGGCGGGCGAACCGAGCGGGAACGCATTCCTTTTCCGACCGGCCCCTAGTTTCTCTCCTGAGAGCAAAAATAATCCGAACCCAAAAGACCTGCACGCAATGTTATACTCCGATCTCGCCCAATATGAATGGACGGATCACAGTCTGCCAGTCGCGGAGCATCCTCACTTAGCCGATCCACTCCACGGATTCCTCTTGTAAATGGGAGTCACTCACAATTCATCTGCTTTGGAGAGGCGTCGATCACCTTAGGGAGAATGCGTGCGATCGCGTTGGACAAGATACCTCTGCCAGTGGCATCCAAATGAGCATCGTCTATGAAATAGAGGTCTGGGACGAAGCTCGAGCAGTCGATCTCGGCCACGTTGCTTTCTCGAATCGCATTTTTGTAACTTGAACTGCCGCTCGAATTGAGCTCGCGCAGCGAGCTTTGGCTCGGCATCGTGACCACTATGACCGTGTCCGCTTCCGATTGAAACAACGCCAGCGCTCGTCTGAAGCTGGTTTCCGGGGCTTTCGTCCGGTAGGTGTAGGTTCGATGGCGCGTCTGTGTCATCTCCGCAACGGCTGCCGGGTTGGTGTGAGAACCATCATAGTGTGCACCGGCGCCTGGTCGAAATTCATCACCGAAGTATTCGTAAGAACTGAGCGGAAGGGGCTTGGTTCGCAATTCGTTCTGGATTTCAAAGATCCAGACCCGCAGCAACTTGTTCAGCCGGTCAGCATGCACCTTCAACGGCAAGATGATCGCTTGCAGGATTTGGTTGATGTCCCGCCCGACCGCCGCACGATCGCTGAGCGAAAGAACATCGGCGATTGTAAGTTGAGCGAGGTATCCGGTCGATGCCAGGAGCGGTGGACTTTGATCCATCATGAGGAAAGGATGCACGCCAACGAGGATGCACTTAGCACGCACGCCGTAGCGATGCAAAATCTGAGCCTGAATCTCTGCGACTTCGATATTTCCTCCGGTGGTGGAGGCGTTCAGGAATGAAAGTCCTGGGAGCGATTTCGTGAGGGCTTCAGGATCGAAACCTTCTCGCGCGGTCGAGGCGCCAACGATGATGCAGCTATTTGGGTTGCTTATGGACGGAGCGATGTGTTCGGCAAACCATGGCCCTGGCTCGAATGCGACGCTCCTCTCGTAGAGCCGCAGAGCGCTGATTTCATTCAGGCTCAGCGAAACGACCGTCATGAGCAGAACGGCGCCGCCCACGATGGTGGCAGCTTTCAGGGCTCGCCTGCTGCCGGACATCAAAATCCCCCATATACGAACTTCTGAGACGCCTGGGTTGCCATGACCGAAACCGCAGCAATCTTGAGCAGTATGAGAAACAGCCTGGCGTAAGCTCGCGCGCGAAAATTCATCTGCCTTGTCCCATCAATTCAGGCATGGCCACACGCAAAGTGCCGACGATGACCACGAAAACGTAAATCGGTCCGAGCAGGCGCAGCAGCAAAGTCACTGCTGGGTTCTTTGACAGTTCGATGTAAATCGGGTGGTCGCGCGCCACCTTCTCGAGGGCTACAACCAAGCCTACGAACAAGCCCCATGCCGCAAAAGTCACCGTGAAGCGATGCCAAAGTCCGACGAATACGAAGCAGGTCACGAGCGCGAACATATTCGTTACGTAAGCCCAGCGCCGACCAAATCGGCGGAGCATCGATACCTGAAGCGGAATGAACAAATCGCGTCGGACGAAATCCCCAAGGGAGATATGCCAGCGTGTCCAGAACTCTGTAACGGACCCGGACATAAAAGGGGCCTTGAAGTTGACGGGGGTTGGTATCCCAAGCAGCCGGCCCGTCCCTAGTGCCACCAACGAGTACCCAAAGAAGTCGAGAAACACATAGACAAAGATGATTGCCGCGTCCGCGAAATTCTGAGTCGGCCAAGACGGTTGCAGCCCGATGAAATAGAGCCTCCAGATTTCGGCGATCACAAACTTGAGAAACAGGCCCGTCGTGATCGTGTCGGCATTCGCGACAAAACTGTCCCAGGTCGGAGGTTGAAGGTCCTCCTCGTCCATTTTGATGTGGTCTGCGTACACATTCACTGGCCCAGCCGGCATCATGAAGAACGGGAGAAGATAGCCGCTCAACGCGCCCGGATTGAGCAGCCTTGATCCTGCCGCAACGGCGCGCACGGCGTCCAGGCTGCGCAAAAAGATGTAGGAGAATGCGACGATCTCAAAGAATCGTGCCACGCCTTGTGTGATTCGTGCCGGCCCCGGCTCCGTCGTCGCGCCGGTGTTGATCCAGTCAGGCGCCAGCTTGTGGTAGACGAATGCGAGCGTGACGCTGGTGTAGATCCCAATCTCTAGCGCTCGCCTTATAGGCGTCTGTCCGAAAGACCGCAGCACAAAAAGGGCCGCCCAGAGCGCCGAGGTGAAGGCGATCACAAGCAGCGTTGTCTTCGCCCCGAGGATCAGACCCAGAGCGGCCAGATTGAGAATGCCGAACGATGTGGTCCGACTGAGCCGCGGCGGTTGCCACTGCAGCCCGCAATACAGCAGGCAAACGGCCGCATAAAACCACGGGCTCAGATACGTTCCCATAAGCCCGTATGACTATGATCTGTGTTTCAATTTGCTGGCGATCAAAGTCTTAAATTCGCCGACGTTCTTCAAGGAGACAATTTCGTCCGTCGTGAAGCGCAGGCGGAAATCCTCCTCGATCTGCATGACGAGGTTGATGTGATTGAAGGAGTCCCACCCAGCAACGTCGGGGGCGGTCAACTCGTCTCGCAGGACCAGCGAAGCATTGTTGAAGAGCGTCCGAAAGATATCGGTGAGCTTTGCTTCGTCGGCCGGCTCGAGCCTGCTAGTCATAAGCGATCTCCAGGTGATGATCCGCGTCAGCCGCGCTGGCGGGACTGTGCTGATAGATCTTGTGTCCTGCCAGATCGGCGACCATTGTGAAACCTACCTTGTCAAATAGATCTGATACCAATTTGTTCTTGTCGGTTGCGATGTATTCCCCCTTGAGAGGTTTACCGGACGAAACCTTCCGAATCCATTCGAGCATGCCCTTCTCGACACCGCGATTCAGGACTCGGCAGCTCATCAGCCAGGTTTCGATGTTTACCGATTCTTCTTCCATCTGGAGAATGACCAGCCCGATAATGCCCTGCGGACCGAATTTGTCCGAGTAGGAGAAAACCCCCGCTACTGCTCCACCCGCTAGCAATCCTGCAAGTTCCATATCGCCGTGGCGACGTGTGGTGACATTGAACTGGTTCGTCTTCTGCAAGAGCTGGAGGACGCGGGTTCTGTTGTCCGTGGTGATCTCGCTTACTGAAAGGCGCATTTCCAGCGACTTTAGGAACGCCGCCGGGTCACTAGCGACCTGCATCTGCCGGTTCTGACTGGCTGCGGCCGTTGCCAACTTAGCCCGCCGAAGATCTTCGCGCGTCAAAGTAAGTGCATTGAAGTAGCGAGCTGAGGTGAGGCGTGTGAGGGTAAGGTCGGGCGTTGGGCCCGCCAACAGGATGTCGATGAACGGGTGATGGGTGATCACTTCAGCAAGGTCTACTGGATTATCATCCACGTAGAGCATAAGGTCTGTTCCAAAACTGAGATCGCTCTGGATCTGGCTTACAGAGTCGCTCTTGTTGCCCCACGACAGCGCCAACGTCGAGAAATGGCGTCGACGCAATGCCAGGTCGCCGTTCTCCTCGAGCACTCGTGCGATGGCCGGATCGTTTCTGCTGACCGCAGCGAGGATCACACCCATTTCATTTAGTGCGACGAGATATGACTGCAGAAGATAGTATCCGAGCGCATCAGGCGAGTCCTGACCGCAGAGAATGTGATGAACCCCCACCTCGCCGACTTCGCCGCCCCAGAGAGTATTGTCCCAGTCGGTGAGGAGCGCCCGATGTGCCTTGCCGAACAAACTGGCGATGCCGGAAGCCGCCTCCCTGGCAACTTGCATCAGTCCCCGCTCCTCACTGAACGCGCGCGTTCTGAGATATCCAAGGCGCGGGGAAGTGGCTGCTCCGCTTGCAAAGTGGGCCGCAAGAGCTGTGTCGAGAGCGTGAATGCGAGCTGTGGTTTGCCTCGAAAGAAAGTTGTTGATGCTGGTCACTGCGGCGCTGTGACCGAGATTTTCGCCGGCAGAGATCGCCGATCCCGGTACGGGCCAGGACCCGAATGCAAAATTTCCGACGATGATGTGGCCGGTCCGCCTTTGCAAGAGGCCGTTGATGATGAGCTCGATCGATCGTTCGGTCTCCGCAACGCGATCGATCGTCGTAGTGCCCAGACCGAGGCTCTTGACCAGCCAATAGTCTGAAAGAAGTACCACCGTCACGTCGCAATCAGAAGTGGTATCGGACGCCAGCGCGAGATGCTCTACCGAGTCGAACGGAGCGATCGAGATCTTGGGGCACAATCCATAGGCCGCGCAGAAGAGCTCAAGATACGGAGCCAAGCCATCGATGGTGACATCCGACAGGAGATCGATTGATATTTCGCGGGACGCGGGTTTGAGCGGCGGTCGCTTGCGTGACGACCAGGCGTTGACCACCTTGCGATAGAAAAATGGGGTCGCCGCCGAATGGAACGCGGCAACCCGCACCATTGCCTGAAAGGTCGCTTCGGAGGATGACGCGTCAGCCAGCACCGAGGCGGCTGCCGTCTCGTCGTTTCGCCTTAATGCATCGATAAGTCCGACGATCTGATCAGCGGAGACCCGGGTCATGTTACCACGAAAGCAGCATTGATCGGTACGGGCTCGGAGCCCTTCGGGTCGTAAGCGCGGTCTTCCTGGTTGTCGAGAATTGAGAACCCGGCAGCTTGAAGTTGTTCCTGTACCTCCGAGCCGGAGTTGTAAAGATAGATGTGGTCTTCGTTCGGGGCGGTCACAGCCGCCGAGATCAAGGCCCTTCCGCCGGTTCTCAGCATTTTTCGGAGCGCCTTCAGGAAGGTGAGGGGATCTTCGAGGTGCTCCAGAACCTCGATGCAAACGAGATAGGGCCACTGGCGAGGCGGCGTGTCCTGTATCACGTCCCGGATTTCCGAGCGCCAGCGATCTGCGACACCGAACGCGGTGAGTTGATTCCTGCTGTACTCCAGCGAGAAGGGACTCATGTCGAAGGCCCAGCCGTGTGCTTCGGGAATTGCAGTCAGCAACTGGCGCGAGTAAAAGCCGGTTCCCGGTCCGATGTCGCAGAATTCCGGCGTTGCCGACCGGGCCATGTGGGGCAGAAAGGATTTGCGGTAGAACTGCTGTTGCCGATAGTGATGCGGCCATAGATAGTGACTGAGCAGGATACCGGGGAGATACAAGCCGAACATGTACTCCCTGTTTTGATAAACGGCGTTGGCGGCTTCAGCGTAAGACTTGTTTTCGTACTGTCGTGTTTGCTCGAACTTCTTTTGCAGTCGCATCCCATCGAGCGCGAAATTGACATATCCGCGGACGGCATCGATCAATTGCCCCTCACTCGTTGCAACGAATCGTCCAATAGTCGCTCCGAACTCTCGCACCCACTCGTCGCCGAACCACTCCCGCTGGCGCTTGAACGAAGCCATCATGAAGGGGGCGACACCCGCCATCGCCTGTTCGAAGCGAAGCACTTCGGCATCTGCGTCGACGAGTTGGAGCTTGTTCATTCGGCTCGTTTCCATATTAGAGTTTGTAGAGGCAAACGGCAGCCCCTCGGCTGACCTCTTCGTCTGAGGCATTCTTCGCGGAAAGCTCGAGGACCGCGGTACGCGTTGCAGCCGCCAACCGGCCGACGCTCACGTCATATCTTATCGTTTCGCCTATGAATACTGGCCGCGGCATTTCCAGCGACAGCTTCATAATGACGCTTTTTGGACCGGGCAGATCGCAGCCCAAAATCCGAGAGAACATGGCGCCAACGAGCAGTCCGTGAGCGATTCTTCCGTCATATCCCATCGCGCGTGCATACGCGTCGTCGGTGTGGACCGGCGCACCATCTCCGGTAAGATCGACAAAGGCCGAGATTTCGTCCCGGCCAATCGTCGCGGACCGCGAAGCAATCATTCCGATAGACAACTGCTCGAAATCAAAGGGCATCACAACACCTTAGTCTCCCGATGGGGTTCTACTTTAGAGTTTTCCGCGACGGAAGGCACATTTAGAGATTCATCCTCAGCGGCCGATTGGAGGTATGAATTCGGATCCGATCCCTCACACACATGTCGACCTCGCCCGAAACCATATCGACATCCATCTGCGAGGCTGCTAGCCCGCTCTCGGGTGGGAGGTAGCCTTTGAATTACGAAGCCGATGCGAGCGGAAACCTGGGGGCGGCCGACTCCCGGCGTCATAGCCGGCTTCGGCGTCTCGTTCAAGGCTGGTCGGCGAGTGTCGTCCAGCTCGCTCTGAGCGTGTCGCAACAGGTTCTCCTTGTCCCTGTCTTCCTGCATTTCTGGAGCGGAGAGGTGCTCGCGGCTTGGCTGGCCATCGTTGCCGCGGGAAACCTCATGCTAGTCGCGGATGCCGGCCTGCAGCTCCATGCGATCAATCGTTTCCTGACCTTCAAGTCGAGCGTCGATCCCGATGGACGCACGGCAAGCTTCTACGTGCGCATGCGACGGATCTATTTTACCCTTACCGGCGCGCTCATGATGGTGTTGTTGGCGGTCGCGTGGCTTGCACCGCCGGCGGCCATGCTGGGATTCCAGCGTGTTGCGCAGTTCGATGCCGCCTTGCTCGTTATGACGATCGGGGTGGTAGCGCTCCTGCCGTCCACCCTGGTGTCGGGGTTGTACCGGGTGCGCGGCGCATATGGTCGCGTCGTGTGGTTTCAAAATGGAGCCTTGCTCGCCGCACAGCTTGCGCAACTCGTCGCCATCCTGACGTTTGGTACGCTGATCGCCGTCTGTGTGGCGTTCGTCTCGATGCAGGTGGCCGCGGCAGTCTTTCTCGTCGCGATCGATGCGCCGCGCCTGTTTCCATTCCTGCGCCGCAAGCAGGTGCGGGTGTCCTCGCGCCTGTTTTGGCGCTGGGCGGGTGGTCAATTCCGGCTCGCATTTCCGTTCGCGGTGGCCAATGTGACCGAGCTCGCGCTGCTCAATGCACCGGTGCTTCTGGTCAGCGCGTTCCTGGTCGACCGGATAGCGGTCGCGCAGTGGGGCTTGACAAGGGTGGTTGTTGGTCTCCTGAGAGGATTGTGCACCCAGGTCAGCCTGCCGCTCGCCGCGGAACTTGGGCACGACTACGCCATCGGCGATAAGGAGCGTTTGCGCCGGCTCTTCGCGCGGGGCTCGTTGCTCGTCACGGCGCTTTGCAGCCTGATCGTATCAGGCCTCCTGCCGTTTTGGCCGGATTTCTTTGCCTTGTGGACACATGGCAGCGTGCCCTACGATGCCGCTCTTACCGCGACCTTGTTGCTTGGCTCCGTGATCACCGCGCCGTCGCTGCTCGCGCTCTCATTCGCCAATTACAGTAATCGCCGGGACCTTCTCGTTCGCTCGAAAGGCCTGCAGCTTGTCGCGTTCCTGGTTCTGTCCGTCACGCTGATTCCCCCCCTCGGCGCACTGGGGGCGGCCATCGCGATCGTCTTGAGCGATCTCTTGATTCAGATGGGGGTGCTCGGCATCATCGTCATGCGACAGACCCTGCTGAACACGTTTCGCCACCTGCTGTTCATCGGCGCGGGGGCCGCGGCGGTCCTCCTCCTGGGGTACGGTCTCGGCGCGGTCATCCGGGCATGGCTGCCGCTTGCGGGCTTCCCGCGCCTTGTCACGGAATGCCTCCTGTGGTTGCTCGCGGTGGGGCTGCTGGCCGGCATTATCTCGACACGCCGCGCCCGCAAGGCGCTCATGACGTCAATTCCCGACTAGCGGTCTGTCGGCGCGGGCAGGCCAACGTTCGCCAGAGAGTCCGGCCTGCCGGAGCCGGTCGCGTTGACGTTTTCTAGAAAAAATCAGTCATTTCAGCAACTTGACATTCGGGGCGGCGGCTGCATTGCTAGGCCTCCACCGCTGGGCTAGGAAAGGTGCGGTGACGTCATGGCACTTCTGCGTGCCGCGTCTCCCTGCGGTTGACTGACCAGGCATGGCGAAGCGCGTCCACCGCACTTGCTTTGACCAAAGCTACCTGCCGCGGGGCATTGATGTGTCAGTCACTGCAGCGATAGGCGCCGCGTCCAATGGGGGGTGTTTTGTCTCAGCGGGTCTGTTACCGCGCGCTCATCGCCCTCGACCTCCCGCGTCTTTTGCCGCTGGTCGCCGATGCATCCGAGGTCGCGGGGACGCGGTTGGATCGCGGTATGATCAATGTCCCCCAACCCCCGCAGGACCATCACGGGGACCGCCTGCACGGTAGGCTGAGTTGCTTTTTGGTCTTGACGGCGTAGTGCGAGATAGAGAATGAGGATATTTCAGAGTTCAGGTTACTATCCGTCATATGCGCGGCGCCTCCGGCTGCTTGCTGCAAATGCTTCGACCTTCAAGGAGCAAGTTCAAGTATTTCTCGATGATCGATACGGGGCCTCTCACCTCCTGCTGCCGATCAGTTGCGGTCAGGACGATGCATTCTTCACGAATTGGGACGACCCATCCTTACAGCTCGCGTGGGCCCGAGAAGCGGGCCTTCCGAAGAGGCTGTCCCTGGACGATATCTTACTCGCGCAAATCGAAGCGCATCGCACCGAGATATTCTACAATCTGGATCCCGTTCGTCTCGCCAACGGATTTCTTCGGCGGCTGCCGGGGTGTGTCAAAAAAAGCATCGCTTGGCGCAGCGCGCCGTCTGGGCAGGTTGATTTCTCGACATATGATCTTGTCGTGGGAAATTTTCCCGGCATTCTCAACGAGATGAGTCGTCGCGGTTACCGCACTGCTTATTTCGCGCCCAGCCACGATCCGGTTATGGATCGCTTTGCTGAAAATAAAAATCGTCCAGTTGATGTGGTTTTCGTCGGCGGATATTCGCGCCATCACAGGCGTCGAGCCGAAGTACTGAATGTAGTTGCGGGCTTGGCTGACCAATTGCATGTTGTGTTCCATCTGGATCCCTCGCGGCTGTCTCGTGTCGCCGATTCCCCCCTGGGAATCTTGCCGCCGCTGAACAGGAGCCGCCGTCCGGCGAAAGTGCGCTCGATTTCGCAAGGACCCGTCTTTGGCCTGGAGCTCTATCAAGTCTTATCCAAGGCCAAGATCGTTCTGAACGGGGCCATCGACATGGTAGGAGAAGAGCGCGGGAACATGCGTTGCTTCGAGGGCATGGGATGCGGGGCCCTTCTGCTCTCTGATGCAGGAAAATACCCGGCCGGAATGATGCCCGGACGTACACTCGTCACCTACACGAGCGGGGTTGACGCGGTCGCTCAAATACGTCGCCTGTTGGCAGACGACGGGCATCGTGAGGCTATTGCGCGCGAAGGTCACAAAATGATATCCACGACCTATTCGAAGGAAGACCAATGGCAGGCGTTTCAGAAGCTGCTTTGACGGTCCGGACCAGGATATCGAGCGACACCATGGCGGACAAGTTCATTCCCATTTCACAGCCCTCCATTGGGGTCCGAGAAAAGGAGCTCGTGCTTGCCGCGGTAGAATCCGGTTGGGTATCTTCCATCGGAAGATTCATCGACGAGTTTGAAAATTGCTTCGCACGGTATTGCGGAACCGAATTTGCAATTGCGGTGAGCAATGGGACAACCGGTCTTCATCTTGCGCTAGCCGCATTCGGAATTGGATCCGGCGATGAGGTCATCGTTCCGGATTTGACATTCGTCGCTACCGCCAATGCGGTCGCTTACACGGGCGCGAAGCCCGTTCTTGCCGACGTCGATCCGGAGACGCTTTGCATTGATCCCGGTTCTGTCGAGGCTATGATCACGCCGCGAACGAAAGCCGTGATGCCGGTTCATCTTTACGGTCATCCCGCTGACATGGATGCGATCGCTTCGATCGCAAGGCCGCGCGGCATTATTGTTATTGAGGATGCGGCTGAGGCGCACGGCGCCGAATACAAGGGGCGGCGCGTTGGAGGGCTCGCTGATTGCGGAGTCTTCAGTTTCTATGGAAACAAGATCGTGACCACTGGCGAAGGTGGCATGCTGACGACGAACGATCCCGCATTCTATCGTCGAGCGAAGCGACTTCGTGATCACGCCATGAGCTCAGACCGCCGCTATTTCCACGATGAGCGAGGGTTCAACTATCGTATGACTAATCTCCAAGCGGCCCTTGGGGTCGCGCAGATGGAGCGAATTGATCAGTTTCTGGCTCGCCGTGCTGAGATCATGGGGTGGTATCGATCCGTCATTCGCACCAGCGATGTCGTCCGGCTAAACCGCGTACGGAATTGGGCTCGAAGCGCATTTTGGATGGTTTGCCTGGAGGTTGATCGCTTCGACGACGATAGTCGCGCCGCCTTCATCCAATCCCTGAAGGAGCGCGGCATTGATTCTCGGCCGTATTTCTATCCTCTGTCGACGATGCCAATGTACTCTCAGGAGTCGTTGCCGATCGCCGCACGTAAGTCTGGGGTCGGACTCAACCTGCCCTCGTTCTTCGATCTGGACAAGTCGGACGTGGAACGAATTGGCCAAGTGGTGAATGAGTTGCTCGCGGATGCGTCTCTTCAATGAAGGATGCGCCGGCCCCATTCGCAAATCGAATCATGAGGAAGGCAAGATCGCTGTTCATGCGATCAGAACTTCAGGACTACCTGTGTTCGATGTCGCCGGACAATCCGTTGCGCGGCATGCCTACGAAGATTGTGGGCGATGCGTCAGCTGATCCCACCGAATTTTTCGACCACTATGACGCGTTTGGCTACTGGGTCGCCGCCAGGCTGGCGCGCGAAACACGGAAGCGCCGGATTCTCGATATCGGAAGCCCCAAAGGGCAAAATGCCATCCTTTCTGCCTATCACGAGGTAACGGCTATTGTGCTTGCCGATTGTCATGATCGCTTCAGCGCGGTTCGATACGTCCAGCACGATGTCACGCTATCTCTTCCTTTCCCTGCTGGCGCGTTCGACTGCTTTACGTCCACCGTTGCACTGCCGCTGATCGGGCTTGGAAGGTACGGTGACCGACTGGACGGCAATAGTCTTCCGAACCTCGTGTTCGAGCTTGGGCGGATCATGTCCGATGACGCAATTCTTCTCATCAGTATGACTGTGGGGCCGAACCTGCTTGCCTTCAACAATGGATGGTATCTTGATTTAGCTACCATCCGCAGCCTTTTTACCGGCTGGCGGATTGTGGAGGCTGTTGCGGATAGCTGGTCCTCGCCGAAAGGGTCTCCCAGAGGGGATGCATCCCATCGCTTTGTCCAGTTGGAGCGATTACCAGTTATAGCCAAAGGCGACTATCGCGTGGTCTTCTGTGCGTTGGTTCGTGAAACCCAAGCCGCCGACAGCTCTCAATGAAAGCTCTCGCCTACAAGATTCTGAATGCGTGGCAACACCGGAAAGTGCGAGCCTTCGGCTCACGTGTTTTCATGTCGCGTTCGGTGCGAATGCTACGTGGATTTTCCGTGCGATTTCTCGCAAGTTCCGAAGCGAGAACATATCTACGCGTCGGCGAGAACTGTTTGCTGAACGGGCCTATCATTTTTGAGGCGAGTACAGGAGAGGTCGAAATCGGCGATCGCTGCTACATCGGTGCCAATACCACGATTCTCAGTCGGAATCGGGTCACCTTAGGAGACGACGTGACGATCGCATGGGACGTCACCATCTATGATCACGATTCTCATTCAATGAGCTGGCGTGATCGGGCCGTCGCCGTAAAACTATTTTATGAGCGATACGGGTACTCAGACTGCTTCGATCGGCTTGACTGGACCAACGTTGGATCGGCGCCTATCGTTATCGAGGATCGTGTCTGGGTCGGTTTCGGCGTTACAATTCTCAAGGGCGTGACAATTGGGGAGGGGGCGATCGTTGCCTCGCGAAGTGTTGTCACGCGGAACGTCGAGCCTTATACGATCGTTGCCGGCAACCCGGCGCAAAAGGTTCGGAAGCTTGAGCCACTTTATACTTAACCATCGGATGAGCGTAGCGGTATTTTGATGCCCGAACCGGACAGAAAATTTCACCACACCTGGGAACAGGCGATCGCAATCCTCCGGTCTGACCCGCTTCATCGGAAACTAGTCTACGACGCCTACTTGACAGCCGATCTGACGGGGAACTGTCGCCGCTTCGCGGAAAGCCGCGAATTCGCCGAAGTAGCTAGCCTGATTGAAGCGTATCGTCCTGGAAGCCACGATATATTGGACGTACCCGCAGGCAACGGCATCGCAACTTTTGCCTTTGCGAAACTGGGGTTTAATGTTGTCGCTGTTGAACCCGATCCTTCTCCGACTGTCGGTCGCGAGGCAATCGCGACGGCCCTCCACTCCGAGGACCTGGAGGCGCGCATCGTGGATGCTTTTGGCGAAAAGCTGCCCTTTGAGGACGACAGTTTCGACGTGGTGTACGTCCGACAAGGTCTCCACCACGCTCAGGACCTCAAGGTTATGCTGTCGGAATATGCGCGCGTGCTTCGTCCGGGCGGTCTCCTTTTAGCTTGCCGCGAACATGTCGTTGACAACTACGGATCCAGCCTTCAGGCATTTCTGGATTCTCAGGTTGACCACCAGTTGTACGGAGGAGAAAATGCATTCACCTTATCCGACTACCGAGAAGCTCTCTATGGTGCCTCTTTTACGATTGTAGCTCAGCTCGGCCCATACGATTCTGTGATAAATCTGCATCCGAACACGGAAGAAAGTCTCCTGGATAAGGTTTCGACCTCTCGTCCGGGCAAGGTTCTTGGGCTCATCTTGCCGAGGTCAATAGTAAACCGGATTGGGATATGGTATCTGCGGCGCTCAAATCGACCAGGCCGACTCTATTCCTTTGTCGCTGTGGCAGCATAGAAGCGCCAGATATGCTTCAACGGTTTCTTCCCCTTGCCGTAAAGATCCGCAATACGCATCCCAAAATATTCTATTTCGTGGCTCGTATTGCGAAGCGCTTCTTTGGTCAAACGCTGGGAGTTTTCCCGCGCATATTGGGCAATGAGGTTGAGGCCGTCACGCAGATACTGCGTGGCTCCGAATGGAATATGGCCTACGGTCGAGGTCTCGCGCATGAGCGGCTTGAAGCCGAATTTTCAGAGTTTGTAGGTTCGAAGTATGCCATCGCAGTAGGCAGCGGGGGCATGGCCTTGCAAATGTCTTTGCGAGCGCTGGGCTTGAAGCCCGGGGACGAAGCCATCCATCAGGTAGACACGTGTTCTGCGACTGCGATGGCTGTCATGAACGCGGGTGTTACCCCGATATTTGCTGATATTTCCGAGCAGACATTCATGTTGGATTGCTCCGATGTTCAGAGAAGGATCGGAAGCCAAACTAAGGCGCTCATCGCAACCCACATGTGGGGAAATCCAGAAGATGTGTCGAAGCTTCGGCAAATAGCGCAAGATAAAGGCCTCAAGTTCGTGGAAGATACGTGTCTCGCGCTAGGTGCCATGGCAGCGGGAAGGCCGGCTGGCTGTTGGGGCGACGTGGGAGTCTATTCGTTCGGATGCCTTAAGCCGATTCAAACCGGTGAAGGAGGAATGATCGTCACCAATGATGAGGCTCTTGCAAAAGAGCTAAGATCCCTGAGACACTGGGGTGATCGAACAATCGAATTTGGCGTGCGGGACGTCACGCAGCTCGCTTGGAACGGTCGGATGTCAGAGATCCTTGCCGGAATTGCCCGAGAACAGTTGCGAGGGTATCCGGGGCATCTCCAAGAGCTGCGCGCCAGAGTGGGCGAGTTCCGGAGCGCTTACGCTGACTGTCCTGAATTTTCTATGGTGCTTGGTGCAACGGACTCGGTTTCGTGCTCTGCGTTTACGCAAGTGGTTCTGCGACTCGATGAGAATGCATTCAGCCTGAGTAAATCGGAGCTTATGGATTTCCTTAGCCGAAGCGGAGTTTCTCATTGGCACGCTAATTTTGAGCTGATCAATACCTTGTCCTTCTTCCGTAGTGACGCTTGGCGTGACTGGATCTTACGAGGAGACATCGATCGAGTTGCGGCCAACAATTCCGGTTCATTCCCTGCAGCCGAGCGTGTCTACGCCCAATCTGGTCTGGGCCTTTCGAAGTCAAATTTCTTATCGGACGGTAACAGAAGGCATTTAGACTCTGTTATCCAATCTCTGCGCGCGAAGAGTAGATCTTGATCAAGCTTGGTGTGATCCTATTGTCCAGGCCCGAATTCGGCGGGACGTATCAATACAGCATGTCCACGCTGGAGGCGCTTCAGCACACGAACTTATTTCAAGTCACAGTCTACGGAGATCCCTCAAACCGCGATTTGCAACAATGGGGGTACCCCGTTAAACCTTACGTCGAGAGGCGTCTCGGCCAAGCTTCATATCTATTATCCTACCAGCTAAAGCTGCCGCTGAAGGATCCATTCGAAGAAGAGAATATTCTGCTCGCCCCGATCTACTCGTTGGCCACACTGCACACCAAGCGGCCATTTGCGTACACCTTGCATGACCTGCAAGAGTATCATTTTCCGGAGCGCTTTTCCTGGCAGCAGAGGGAATGGCGTCATCAGGTGCACAAGGCACTGTCCAGCCGAGCAAGCGCAATTATATGTGAGGCCACTCACGTAAGAGAAGACATTGTGGCTAGCTTCGGAGTTCCGCAGGAGAACGTGGTAAAGCTAATTGCTCCGCCGTTTGCCCGAATGAGAGTGCCGATGACCGGCGCTGAACTGGAGAGCGTGCGAAGCCGGCACGGTTTACCGGAGAAGTTTATCTTCTATCCAGCACAGTTCTGGCCGCATAAGAACCATGCTCGACTGATTGAGGCTTTTGAATTGGTCGTTTCTCAGATTCCAAATGTGCAGCTGGTTCTGACGGGAAATACGGGATACGAATATCATTCGGTGGAGAGCTTAATCGGCTCCCTTGGCTTGAGTTCCAGCGTCCGGCATTTAGGTTATCTAGAACAGACTGATTTGGACGCAATCTATCGACTTGCGACGGCTCTCGTTATGCCATCATTGTACGAGAGCGTAAGCATTCCAATATTTGAGGCATTTCAGCTCGGTACGCCTGTGGCGGCATCAAACATTCTGTCGCTGCCCGATCAAGTCGGGGACGCTGGGCTTTTATTTGATCCGCATTCAGCTGAATCAATTGCGGACAGTATTGCAACTATCTTGAGTAATTCTGAACTTCGGGAGGTGTTGCGGGCTCGAGGTTATGAGCGGATGCGCGCGCTGACGCCGCAATTGTATTGCGGAAGCCTTGAAAGATTGCTTCAGACAATGATTCACGGGGGTGGAGCTCAACTGCAGCCGCAGTGATGGCACCTCAAGGTTATGGGTATCTATGAGTCCACGTTTCCTAGTAAAGCCCTATACGAACTTGTGCTCGCGCCGCAGCGGACCGGCATCCTGATGGTTGGTGATTGCCGCATACTCAGGGCATCCGGCTCCGCTAAATTTTGCCAATGAGTCGGGCCCGGACTGTTGCTGATCACCGTACAAAAGCGGAGCGATGCTGGTACGAGCTTTTCATCTAAGACTTCCCAGTGAACCGCCCGGGTTTGCCGGAGGCTATTTGGTTTAAGTTATGCCGCCATGGCCCGTTGTTCCAGCATGGCGTAGTAGCGTTGCTCGGCTTCGGCTGGCGGGATGTTGCCGATGGGCTCCAGGAGCCGTCGGTTGTTGAACCAGTCCACCCATTCCAGGGTCGCGAACTCGACGGCCTCGAAGCTGCGCCATGGTCCGCGCCGATGGATCACCTCGGCCTTGTAGAGGCCGTTGATGGTTTCGGCGAGAGCGTTGTCATAGGAATCTCCGACACTACCAACGGAAGGCTCGACGCCAGCTTCAGCCAAGCGCTCGGTGTACTTGATAGAGACGTATTGGGCGGATTCAAACGGTCGTCGCAACACCAGTTACTTTCACTCATAACAGAAGATCGTCAAGCGCCTCCGC
>NZ_JBVVPQ010000072.1:0-34701 GCF_055811695.1 Bradyrhizobium sp. MI1.3
AGGTGGACTTCTCTTGCTTCGGGTATCATCCAGATCTTGAATCACGACTCACGATCCAAGAAAAGTGGGTACTAGATCGCCAAATTCGCCTAGCGCGGCGTCGACTGCATCGCTGGTCGGGATGGCAAGATCCTTGATCTGACGGAGGGCTTCGCCATGAGCAACGGACGCAGCGAGCGCCGCCTTGTTTGCAGCACCTGTAACGAAATCGTTGAATGCTCGCACACGAGCTGCAGCGCCGGCTGTCATTGGCTCCTGGCAGAGCATACAACGATCGCCTTCCTGGTCAGGCAAATGTTGGTGATCGGATTCGATGATAGTCGCTGCGTAGGCGCGCGCATGGTCGAACATGAGCCGCCAGGGAGAAAGGCCGACTCCGGCGAGCGGCATAGTCGCGAAGGCGCCCGACGCGGCGAGCTTCGTGGCCTGGGCGGTCGAATCGGCGGTCGCATATAGATCGCGATAGGCGTCAACGGCGGCAACGGAGAGCGCCTCATCGATCTGTCCCGACGCTGTCAGGAATTTTTGTAAAGCTGCCTTGGCGCGTCGGCGTTTTGCCGCCATCGTTGAAGGGTCGCTTGCCAGAGCCTGCTCGAGGCTGGCAAGCTCTGCCGTATCCTGCTCTGAGTCCGCCGCCAGCTTCCTGATTTCATCGGTGGAAGGCAATGCTTCCTTAGACTTTATTTCGAGGCGAGCGAAAAGCTTTGCGACTGCGCCGGCAGTCGTGTATCCGCCGGGCAGCGGTGTTTTCAGTTTCTTCTCAATCGCTTTGATTTCTTCCCGAAATTCTGCCTCCAGCTCACCGCGAATGAGGCCATGGCGTTCGAGAAGTGCGATGGCTGCCGGCAGAAAACCGATCCGATTTTGCTTGTCGACGTAAAGGCGCGCATTGGCGGAGTCGAAAACGGAGATCCGGGCGATTGGCGCAGGCGGTTGTGCTCCATCCTTCCAGGTGACGGGAGTGGGCTCCGTGGCGCCGTCTTCGAGAAACCGCACAAGCACTTCGGCCGGCGGTTTGACGCCGATCTCAAATACGTTGCCGAGAAGGTCGTCCGCTGTCAGGCTACGGCATAGTTTCTTGGCTATACGGCAATAGCCGCTTTTGCCGCTTCCGTTATCGCCATAGATGACGGTAACACCGTCGGTGGCGAAGCGCAGTTGCTGTTCTTCCGCGAGCCGGTTCAGGTGCTTGACAGGACCCAGCGAGCAGAGCACCGCGCGGGGCCCGTTCGAGTTGCTTGTCTTCAAATGCTCCGCCGCAAGCGGCGAGCACGTCGGCGCTGTATCCGACACAAATCCGCCTGCGTGGCGGACCCGAGCGGCCACGGCGCTCCTATCTTCCTGATCAAGCATGAAGCCGGGCTGTCCAGCGTGTCGTCTCAGGGCATCCCTGATCCATTCATGCTGCTTGTCCGCCCATTCCAGCAATCCAACCGCGGCCATCCTCGTCCCCCAGCCTTGTTATCGTTATATGTGTTGATCCGTTCCGATCTTGTGGATTCGCGTGCCGGGACAGACTTTCTTCGCAATGTCGCACAGGTGGTTGTGGTGCGTCAGGTAGATGACCTGGCCTGCCTCTGCCATGTCGGCGAATAGCCTGAATGCTTCTTCGGCGCGAAAATCGTCAAACGTCTCCATAATGTCGTCAGCAACGAACGGCACCGGACTGCGTGCTTGAACGAATTCGTGGTAGCCAGCCATGCGCAGGGCCAAATAGAGCTGAAAGCGCGTGCCTTTCGACAATTCGTGGGCGGATTTCGAGCCGCCGGCCGACGACAAGGCGATCAAGGTCTCGCCGTCCTTGGCGGGCTGGGCCGCGAGTCCACTGTAGTTGCCGCGACTCACTGTTCGGAATGCCGCAGAGGCGCGCGTCATCATCGAGCTGCGATGGTGCTCACGATAGGTGCGCAACGCCTGCTCCATGGCGATCATTCCCGCACGGAATTGCAGGTAGCGTCCTGCGCCGTCCTGGATTTCAAGGAGCGTCGTGCGGCGACGTTCCTCGATTTCCGCGACCTTCGAATCCCTTCCGATCGCCTCGACTTGATCAATCGCCTGGCTTCGCGTTGCGAATAGCTCGTGACAGCGCTTGTCCTGGTCGTCGAAACGGGCTTTCAGCTCAATCAACTCGGCCTCCAGCCCCGATCGATCGGCAGTAACGAGAAAGCGTTCGGCTTCAGTGACATCGGCCATGCGTAGTGCTTCGCGGATTTCAGCCTCCGCATCCTCGACATGCCCCTGCAGCTCACTTCGCTTGGCAACGTCTAGAAGTTTTCCGGCGACCTCGGCCAGGGAGGAAACTCCAAAGAACGATGTCATCCTGCTTTTCTGCTCTTTGTGAACCGCCAGCGTCTCGGCAAGCGACCGTTCCCTCTTCCGCGCGTCTTCGAGATTATCCATCGCCTTGGCGCGACGTGCGTGATCCGCGGCCGCATCGCGAACACGGTCACCGATATGCCGGGCCAGATCCAGCACTGTGCGTGAGGCAGCCGGAATCGACATCTCGCCGCAGATGCCCGCGACTTCATCGCCAAACGCGGTCTGGTCCTTCTCCATCTTTGCGATGCGATCGACCAAGCCCGCCTTCTTTTCGAGAGCCGGGCCAAGCTCGGCTGCGGCTGACAGGATCTCGCGCACGGTTGCAAGCGTCGGTATTTCCGCCGGCTCGCCGAGCCAGCATGCCTTGCACGCCGTCGCCCAGAACTTAGACCATATCTGCTCGTCTGCGCTCGACTGCTCTGCGGCGTGTTCGCGATGCAGCAGCTCACGCTTTCGTTCGCCTAGCGCAGCGCGCAACGCACGGATTACGCCGTCGCAGTCCAGAATCTCCTGAGCGGCCCCGAGTAGATCTTCGAATCCAGACTCAGGCCCATGGGAGAGGCCGACAGCATCGAGCGCGGTTTTCAGCCGGTCATGAGCCTCCTGCTCATCGGCCTTCGCCTCGCGTAGGTCGCGTTCAGCCGTGAGAACGGCTTCTCGTATGTCCAGTACCTTCTCGCGCCGCGCCAGCCACCTTTCGAGGTCTGTCAGCGCGACGTTGTCGCCAAATGACGTCGCCATTTCGCGAACGGCAGCAGCGATCTCATCACGGATTGACTGCACGGCCGCGGCAGCGGCGCCTTTGAGTTCGAGGGCCCGCCTCAACTCCGCTGTGGCAATCGAGAGTGAGTGAGCGATCTGATGCAGCTTCGCCAAATCTGACATGTGCACCTGGCGGTTGGATGTGATTATGTCGTCGCGCCGCAACGCGCGCTCGAACGCATCGGCTGATGCGGCCTCAAGATCGTGCCGGTGCGCTGACCACGCCTGCTCGCGCTCCATCCGGATGGCGGCCGCCTCTTGGTCGAAGATAATCCCCGTCATGCCGCCGATGGCATCACGCTCCGCCTCGAGCCGGCGTGTCTCGCTCGTCAGCCGCTCGACATCGCCAACATGGCGCCAGACGTCCTGCTCTGCATCATCAAGCGCTGTCTTCCATCCTCGGATCGTGTCCCCAGTTGGGCATCGCATCGCCAGGAGATCCTCGGTCTGGCCCTGCCAAGGATTTAACGTACGGAGGTGATCGGTCAGAGCAGTGATTGCCGCTTCCCGAGCCCTCTCCGCCAGATGGCGCCGGGCAACATGGTCGGCGTTGCTCGAAGCGGCGACGGCGGCCGTCAATCGGGGGATAGCATTGTGCCAGCCTTGGTCCGGTTCCGCCTCCTGTCCGGCTTCGCGTAGCGCTTTGTCGGCCTCCGTCAGACGGCGACGGGCATCAGCAAGCTCCGTCGTGGCAGTCCGGATGGCATTGTCAACGCCGGAACGGGATTCGACCAATTCGCGCAGGCGACCGATCGTCGAAGCGCCGAGCAAGAGCCGTCGGGGGTCCGTTTCCCCGTCCCGCTCCATCCTGATCAAGATGCCGGAGACGGCC
The DNA here is from genome assembly GCF_055811695.1 of Bradyrhizobium sp. MI1.3. NCBI lineage: Bacteria > Pseudomonadati > Pseudomonadota > Alphaproteobacteria > Hyphomicrobiales > Nitrobacteraceae > Bradyrhizobium > Bradyrhizobium sp. MI1.3. The sequence continues at coordinate 3,914 of NZ_JBVVPQ010000072.1, forward strand.
AGATCTGCGGCTTGCAGTTGCAGCCGGCGGTCCGGGATATCCTTCTCAGCTGTCATATGACGGGCTCGCAGGTCGGCCAGCCGCTCCATTCTGCTGACCAGCTGCAATGCCGGCTCGTCAATGACGATCGACTCCACTTCAGCGCCGAGTCTCTCCACCTCGTCGGAAATCGCTTGCGTTTGCACACCGAGCTCGATCTCCTGCTTCTGCAGCGTCGGCAGGTCCCCGCTCCAGGATGCAGGCGGAACGGGCAGCTCGGCGAGCCGCTGGAGGCGTTCGCGGACCGCTTGGAGCGCGGCGAGACGCGGCAAAGCGGCAAGATGACGCTGAATTTCATCGAGTCGCGCCTGGATGCGCGTGCGTTCACCAATCGCGTCGTCATAATGTGACGAAGCCCGGTCGCGAACGTCGATGAGCCGCGCGTAGTCGGATGCCAGCGTATCGAACCGCTCGCGTTCGGCCTTCAATTCGGCGAGACGCGTTTTGAGATCGGCGAGAATCCCGCTCCGCGAGCGATGTTTATAAAAGCCATCAGCCTCTGCGCTGAGGTCGAGCAACTTGCGGCTGAGATCGGAAAGGCCCGCGCTGGCCGAAAACAACAGCTCTCCAAGGTCGCCCTTGCTGGCGAGAATGCTCTCGCCCCCTTTCTCCAGGGTGTCGTCATCGAGCGAAAACATGGTGCGATATGACTCACGATCGATGCCGCCCAGTTCGCTACGGATGACGCTTTCGGCAATCGGTCGATCGTCGGAATCAAGCAGGCTGTTCTGCGGCCGCTTGATGCGGACGAGCTCCCGGGCTTCGGCGGCGAACTCGAGGACGCCGCCCACCCTCATGGTTGGATAGGGATGCAGGAAGCCGAATGGATTCTGCGTGCCCATTCCGAACAGCAGATCGAGAAAAGCCGCGAGAGCCGTTGATTTTCCCGCCTCGTTGGGACCGTAGACGATGTGCAGGTCGGGTGAGTCCTTTGCCTTTTCACCGAAATCAATGCTCTGACCTGTGAAGTTCCCGAAGCGAGTGAGATCGAGGCGTTTGAGGCGCATGAGCTAGGCACTCTTTTCGGATGAACGGAGCCGCGCAAGCACATCTTCAGTGCCTTCTTTCGCCAGAAGCGCAAGGCCAGCCTTGAAGGCCGCCTCGTCGGTGCCCAGGGTGTCACGGCATTCCTGCGGGAGCTGGGATCTCAGCTCGTTGGCGATTGCGACGAGTTCTGCACGAAAGCCCTCGGACCGAAGCACGTCCTCCTCAATGAGGCGCCGCAGTTCCACGAGCGCATCGGCAGCGAACTCGGTCGTCTCGGTCGCGGAATGGGTGGCCACTTCGAGCTTTTCGATCCAGCACGCGCCGATCAGCGATCCACGATCGTCCGCCTCGGTCTTCAGGAGATCGAGGTCGCGTCGAATACGCCAAGACAACGGGGTGGCGCCGGTCACGCGCAGCCGGACGACGAGATGTTCAGAGGCGACGGAATCACGCGTCTGCTCGAGCGAACGCGTCACAGCAGCTACAAGATCCCCCCAGTCATCGAGGCCGGTGGCGTCGACCGAGACGCGCTCAAATTGTGCGATACTGGTGACACGCTCCTCGATGTGGATGGATCGATCGTCCAGAATGGTGACGAGACTCACCGATTTTGCACCCGACTCATTGATGTCTCGCCCTTGCGGCATGCCCGGCATGACGATCGCGCAGGCTCCTTTCAGGATCGATCGTTTGTGCATGTGGCCCAGCGCCCAATATTGGAAGCCAGTGGCGTGCAAGTCAGCATGACTACAAGGCGCATAAGGATCGTGGCCGGAGGCGCCGGCAAGGCTCGTATGCAAAATGCCGATATTGACGGCTCCGGCGACCGCCGGCTTGTACTTTGCCAGCAAGCTTTCAGGCGCGTGTGGCTGCGCAAAACTTAGACCATGGATGGCGACTGCGAAATGGCCCGCATCTCGATCGACCGCCACGGCTTCAGCGCGTCCGCCGAAGACCTTCACCCGATTCCGGAAAAGTTAATTCCTTCGTTATTCGTGAAAGCGCGTCATGATTGCCGCGAATAATGAAGACACGAATCCCGGCCTGATGTAGCCGCCGCAGCTGCTCGGCCAGGAAACGGGCCGTCTTCATCGACGTCTGATCGCCATCGTAAAGATCGCCCGCCAGGACCAGCGCGTCGACGCGTTCTCCCAGGCACAAATCGACGATCCGCACAAAGGCCCGACGCGTGGCGTTCCCGATTAGGTTGGCAAGATCGGGATTGCGCAGGGCAAGCGAACGAAGCGGAGAATCGAGATGGACGTCCGCGGCGTGGACGAAGCGATACGATGTGATATTCCCCTCCCCCTTATAGCTCAATTGGACTGCCGCGGGCCTAACGGTCAACGTCATAAAAAATGGATCGCCTCCCGGGCGCTAGGACCGGTGCAGGTTTTGCTTCTTTTTCACGGGCGACCGGAGACATATAGCTCCATTGGGCTGAGTGATCGGGCTTGTCTTCCGCTTCTTTTCGTTCGGTGATCTCTGCGATCGCGCGCGCCATAGCCTGCCGCGCTTCATCGATTAGCCCCCGCGTTGACGCGTCCAGCCCCTCCAAATCCTCCAGTATATCGAGGCCACGGAAATAGTTCTCGAAATGCGATTCGGGATCATCGTTGAGGTCGGCGTCCTCCGCAATAGTCGCTACGCGCATCGGGATATCAACCAAAGTCTCAGAGCGCAACTTGACACCCAGCTCGACAACTTGCTGCGGCGGCATCAAACGTAGGATTTCATCGTCTTCGAAGAACGATAAATCGAAATTGTCTAAAGCAGTGTCCTGAAGGCGGAGCGCTGTTCGACCCTGATCGTATTCATCCAGCCAACCCAAACGGTAGGCGCAGCCTGCTGGTGGTACCGTCGGTTGCGCGGACCGCATTGCCGTTTCATCTGCTCGTCACCGAGAAGCCGCAGGCTGCCATCCCGGACACGCTCGAAGGCTATCGAGGTGCCGCCTGGCTGCTGCGGCGTCAGGCCGTCTTGGTGCTGCCGTCGGTGGTCAGCCTGAAATCGCTGCGCGCCTTCGCGCGTCGGGATCAAAGCGTGAAGCCGATGACCGGCTTCGGCGATCCCGTGTTCAATCCCGCACTGGAAGGGCGCGCCGCGAACGGCAAGGTCGCCGCGCGCAGCATCGCGACCATTGCCTATAGCGATTTCTGGCGCGGTGCCGGCGTCGATCGCGCGCGGCTTGCGCAGGCGTTGCCGCAACTGCCCGACACCGCCGACGAGTTGAACGCGGTGGCCAGGGATGTCGGCGCTGCCGAGGCCGATATTCATCTCGGCCGCGACGCCAGCGAGACGACGCTCAAGCGTGCAGCGCTTGCTCAATACGGCATCATCTACTTTGCCACCCACGGCCTCGTTGCCGGCGACATCAAGGGACTGGGTGAGCCCTCGCTCGCGCTCTCGATTCCCGATCAGCCCACGGAGTTCGACGACGGTCTGCTCACCGCAAGTGAAGTCGCTCAGCTCAAGCTCAATGCGGATTGGGTTGTGCTGTCGGCCTGCAACACCATCGCAGGCGACAAGCCCGGCGCCGAGGCCCTGTCGGGACTGGCGCGCTCGTTCTTCTATGCCGGTGCCCGCGCGCTGCTGGTCTCGCATTGGGTCGTGGATTCGGAAGCTGCCACACGCCTGACCACGACGACTTTCGAGCTGCTCAAAAACGAACCAAAAATCGGGCGTGCCGAAGCCTTGCGCCGCGCAATGTTAGCCTATGTTGACGACACCTCGTCACCGCGCAACGCCTATCCTGCGATGTGGGGGCCCTTCGCGCTCATCGGCGAAGGCGAGGTACGATAGGGTGGCCTTAGAATTTTCATCGAGACCGTCTTCGGCATTGTGCGCGCAATAACCTCGGGAAACGGCGAAACGCGCATTTGGTTGCGCGATCATTCGTGATTTTTTGATGCATCTGCTCAGAGCTGACATGCGCGACGTTTGGCGCGGTCCTTGAATAAACCAAATCCTAGGGGATCAGCTTGGCAACGCCAGCGTTCATCAGTATTAGGTCGTTCCAACCGAGGCCGAACGGCCTGTAATCACGGTGACCGCGGCGGCGCCAAGCATGATCGCGCTGAGTGGGTTCTAGGAGGATTTTTCGTGCAAGAGACGGGCGTGCGCAACGGTGCCTTCGGCGCCGACAAATTCGGCTTAAAGAATCTCAAGCAGGTTCACTGGAACCTCGGTGCGCCGCAACTCTATCAATACTCGCTCTCCGCGGGCGAGGCGGTGCTGTCGGCCGATGGCGCGCTCTGCGCCGACACCGGCGAGTTCACCGGCCGCAGCCCCAAGGACAAATTCACGGTGCGTGACGCCACCACCGACAAGAAGATGTGGTGGGCCGGCAACCAGTCGATCACTGCAGAGCAGTTCGAGACGCTCTACCAGGATTTCCTCAAGCACGCCGAAGGCAAGTCGCTGTTCGCGCAGGACCTCTATGGCGGCGCCGATCCGGCGTATCGCATCAAGACCCGCGTCTTCACCGAGCTCGCCTGGCACTCGCTGTTCATCCGCACGCTGCTGATCCGTCCCGACGCGATCGAGCTCCCGGCGTTCGTGCCCGAGCTTACCATCATCGACATGCCGAGCTTCCGCGCCGATCCGAAGCGCCATGGCTGCAAGTCGGAGAACGTCGTCGCGATCGATTTCGCCCGCAAGATCGTGCTGATCGCCGGCTCCTATTATGCCGGCGAGATGAAGAAGTCGGTCTTCACCACGCTGAACTATTATCTGCCCGAGCGCGGCGTGATGCCGATGCATTGCTCGGCCAATGTCGGCGCCAAGGGTGACGCCGCGATCTTCTTCGGCCTGTCCGGCACCGGCAAGACCACGCTGTCCGCCGATCCGAACCGCACGCTGATCGGCGATGACGAGCACGGCTGGGGCCCGAACGGCGTCTTTAACTTCGAAGGCGGCTGCTACGCCAAGTGCATCAAGCTGTCGCAGGAAGCCGAGCCCGAGATCTACGCCGCCTCGACCCGCTTCGGCGCGGTGCTCGAGAATTGCGTACTCGACGAAGACACCCGCGTGGTCGATTTCGACGACGGCTCCAAGACCGAGAACACGCGCTCGGCCTATCCGCTCGAATTCATCCCGAACGCCTCGCGCACCGGCCGCGCGCCGCAGCCGAAGAACGTGGTGATGCTCGCCGCCGATGCCTTCGGCGTGCTGCCGCCGATCGCCAAGCTCTCGCCGGCGCAGGCGATGTATCACTTCCTCTCGGGCTACACCGCCAAGGTCGCCGGCACCGAGCGTGGTCTCGGCAATGAGCCGCAGCCGGAATTCTCGACCTGCTTCGGCTCGCCCTTCCTGCCGCTCGATCCATCCGTCTACGGCAACATGCTGCGCGACCTGATCGCCCAGCACAATGTCGACTGCTGGCTGGTCAACACCGGCTGGACCGGCGGCAAGTACGGCACCGGCTCGCGCATGCCGATCAAGGTGACGCGCGCGCTGCTGACCGCTGCGCTCGACGGCTCGCTTCGCAACGTCGAATTCCGCACCGATAAATATTTCGGCTTCGCGGTCCCGACCGCGCTGCCGGGCGTGCCGAGCGAGATCCTCAACCCGGTCAACACCTGGAAGGACAAGGACGAGTTCGACAAGACCGCCCGCGCGCTGGTCGGCATGTTCCAGAAGAACTTTGCCAAGTTCGAAGCCCAGGTCGACGCCGAGGTCCGCGCCGCAGCGCCGGACGTGAAGCTCGCGGCGGAGTAGTTTCTCTCTGTAGTCGTCCGTTAAAAAGCCGGTTGAGGCGGTGATCGGTCGCTGGCAGCAGCGATGAGGGCGGTCAGGATCAGGCACCAAAGAGCCCTGAGCCAGGCGAGGATGCGGCGGAAGTTGTGGCCGACGGCGGAGAGGATGACGTTGGCGGCGTCTCCTGCGCGGCCTTTGAGGTAGCAGCGGCCGAGGTGACCATCGGTCTTCAGGTGCCCGATGATGGGTTCGATGGCGGAGCGGCGGCGTAGCTCGCGCTTGATGACACCGAAGACGCCGCGCTTTTGACCCGAAATGAAGACGCGACGGGGATTCTGTGCGTCGTGGCCGCGATATCCCTTGTCGACATAGGCCCGCTCGATCGCACAGCCGGTGAGCGTCTCGGTGCGGTCGATGACGTCGCGCAAGGTGTGACCGTCGTACGGGTTGTCGGGCAGCGCCCTGGCGTGCAGCACGAACAGGCCACCGGGAGCACGGCGGTTGTTGGTGACGATGGAGGCTTTGACACCGAACTCGTAAGGCGCGGCTGCCTTGCCCTTGCCGATGCACTCCACCTCCGGGGCGTGGAAGGAGTAAAGCTTCCAGCCGCGCTGGCGCTGCTGCTGCGAGCGGATCTGCGAAGCCCGGCTGAGCGGGAGGGCGAACGCGTTCTCGAGAACCGCCTGCCCTTCGATCTTGCGGCGGATATCGCGGATGATCCGGCCCAGCCGGCTGCGCAGGATGCGCAACTGCCGCTGATGCCGCTTGAATTGCTTGGCATGGGCGTAGCGCCCCGCCATCATTGCCGCGGTCTTGGCGATGCGAAGATAGGACTGCCGCAACCTGACCCCGTGCTTCCTCGCCAGGCGGTTGAGCCCCTTGATCGCCGCGTGCAGCAGCTTGGCATCGGTCGGGAAGGTGATGGCCTTCGGCTGCACGGTGGTATCGACCGTGACCCGCTTGAGGTCCTGGCTGCGTAAGGCGCCGGCTTCGTGCGCCACCCGCAGGCTCTCGGCCAGCAGCAGCTCCAGCTTGTCGCCGAGCCGCTTGCGCCAATGGCTCAGGTCCGAGCGTTCGTGCGGGAAAGCGTGCCGGAAAAACTCTTCGCCGGTGAAGAACTGGAAATAAGGGTCGTGGACCCAGCGCTCGCACACCCCCTCATCGGACAGCCCGTAGATATGCTTGAGCAACAACAGCCCGATCATGAAGCGGGTCTCGATCCCCGGCCGGCCGTTCTCGCTGTAGAGCGGCGCGATCTCGCCGTCGATCCAGTCCCAATCGATCTTGCCGGCAAGCAGAACCAACTCGTGCTTCAGATTGATGATCTGGTCCAGCCGCGCCCGGAACAGATCGTTCGATCCCGTCGTCTTGTGCTTCTTCGGCCGCATCGTTCCCTCCGATGCACCACAGAATCATGGGCCGCAGGGAAAGGGAATCCAAAAGCGAAATTGCAGGGTTTGGCGGCTTCAACCTCCCATTCCCTGCAATCTCAAACCGCCTCGAATCCGAAAAAGAGACTCCTGCTCAATCGCTTAGAACCTTCTTCACGGACGACGTTGTAGTCACGAATAGCAGCGCCAATGGCCCGGCAAATCTCGGTGATGTCGGAATTCTCAAAGGCACGATAGATGTGATCAGCCGCCTCGCGACGGCTTAGCAGCTTGAGAGACCTTTCGGACATGCCCTCTCCACAAAAAAGGCCGGCATCTCTGCCGGCCTAATTTACTGGAGAAAAGATGATAGGACGAGGCCTAGTATCTCGCCGCCACCGGCGCACCGTACCCGCCGAAGCGATAATTGACGCGTAGTGTGACCATGTCTACGTCTTGGCTGATCCGGTTCAGCGCGCCAGCAACGACGGGGTTGGCTACCGAGAACGAGTTGTTGGCGTCGCCCATGAACAGATGATCGTACTCGATGCCGGCTGACCAGTTCGGTGCGAAACCATACTCCCAGCCGACACCCACGGTCCCACCCCAGCGTGTTGCGCTTGCGGCTGCCAGTTCAGTCCCTGTGAGCGTGTCGAGGATGCTGAAGCGGTTGCTTGTCACCGCCGCGCCGCCCTTGACGTAGAGCAAGGAAGCGTTCCAGGAGTAGCCGATCTGGCCGGTGAACAGCCCGATGCCGTCCGTTTTCGCGCGGGTCGAGAACGCAGGGTTGATCAGGCTGACACGCTGGCTGCTGAGGTCGGCCCAGTCACCTTGAGCTTCCAATCCAAACACCCACTGGCTGGCCTGCCAACGATACCCGACCTGACCGCCGACAAGACCACCAGAGCGCTCGCGACAGCCGTCAGCGAATACCACGCCGGCCACGCCGACGAAGTCCCAGCAATTGCGGCTCTGACCCCAGCCACCGTTCGCACCGATGTAGAACCCGGTCCAATCGTAGATCGGCGCAACCACCGGGGGCGCCTTAGTGTAGGGACGGGCCGCTATATCCGCAGCGCTCGCAGGAGCTGACATGCTCAGCGCCACAGCGCCAATTGCACCAACCAAAGTCTTCTTCATTTGATTTCCCCCACTCCGCTTCCGTTGTCCCCGAAGCGTCAGGCTAGGCAGGAGCGCCCACTTTTCACGATTCCGCTCACTTTTAGCCCAGATGCTGCCGACACGATGTAGCGGGGAAGCCACACTTGCGGGCCAAATTCGCCGCGGAATTCTAAATCCGTTTAAGAAAGAGATACCGTCGCTGCCCAGAATTACCGCCTCGCCGTCAATGACGAAATGCTTCTGCCGGTTCTTCAGAGCCGCCTCAGCGCCAAGGGTAGGCTTGCTCCAGTCGCCGGTCCTGACGGGACCTGCTTGCCGGCGGTCGCCAAACAGAGTTCGTATGCCATACACGTAATGTCGAGATAGGCGTCGGCCCGCGAACATGCGAGTCTAGCAGCCTTTTCATGGCGTGTCGGAACCAGGGAGGGAGCCGATGTGCACAGCATTGCCCTACGTGGGAGTTGGCATCTGCTGTCTCTTGCTGTCTCTTACGGCGTGGTTGGCATTGGGACTGGTGTTCTAAGCCCGGGGGACGCTCGAAGTGGCATGCATCGGCGAAGGAACGCGCCACAAATGGACCGCGGGAGAACGTGTGGTCGTTTGCGACACGGCGGGACCGCGTCTCAGCGGCAAGCAAGGAGTCGTTCTCGGGTTCGGGGCTACGCAGAGCAGGCTTCGCGTCTTGCTCGACGGTTCGAGGGGGCCGATCACGCTACACCTGACCTTCGTCAATCAAGTGACGCAACTGGATGGAGCATCAGAACGATGCGAAGATGCGGGTGGCGCGCAACGGCCCGCTCGGTGGTGACTATCCCTTGTCCTTTGATTCGGAGTTGAGGAGCGGCAAAGTCGGCAGATCGATCGGCTCGTCCGGCGGCGGATCGACCTTGTCCGCTTTACTTCTGCTGACAAGGACGCCAATAAAGCCGGCGACCACCAGCAGGGCTCCTGCAATCATCAGCCAGTGTGGTAATTCCAACAGTGCCATTTGTGAGTACGCAGCTTCGAGCAAATAACTCAAAACGCCCCCTCGTCAGGCTGACCCGCCCCGCTCAGTCCGAGGGGGCGGCGCTGGATAAGCGAGGCTCTCGACAGCCGACCTTTCCTCGCTCAGCCGCTGTTCCAAAAATCGGCGCTCAAGGTCTGAGAGATTGGTTTTCAGCAGCCGCCGATATCGGCTGATGTTGCTGTCATGGGCGCGCAGACGGGCGACTTTTTCGTCGGTCACGGTGCCTCCGTATGGATAAAAGAAATCTACAGAGAACGGAAAAGTTATCGACGGCGCTCAACGCCTATATGCGCACAAGTTTCGTGCCTAGCCTTTAAACCGTCAACAAGCTCCGATGGTTCGCAGCTTCGCGGTACTGCCTAGTTTTCCCGGTCACCTACATTCCAGCTACTTCAGTTTGTTAGAGCTGGCCCCGCAAATTCGGACAGTAGCTTGAGTGGATTTTCTGCCTGACAGCGGCGAGGATTCTTGCCGCGAATCAGGAGCGAAGATGACGAAGAAGAGCCGCCGGACGCATTCTCCGGCATTCAAGGCGAAGGTTGCTTTGGCTGCGGTCAAAGGCGACTGCGGATTCCGATTTATGCCGGCCGGGTATTCCGACGTGAGGCCGGCCACCGTTCCGATTTGAAGCCGGCCACCATTCCGAAATGAAACCGGCCGGCATTCCGATTTGAAGCCGGCCGGGGTTTTGGTAGTCGGCGTTTTCGTTTTGGTCAGTCCCTCAGGCATCAAGTCCCTCGTTGATCAACGAGGGGAAGCGGATGCCGGCCAAGAGAGAACTGACCATGCGACAGATACGACAGATGCTGCGGCTTACCCGTGATGGGGTGAGCGCCCGGGAGATCGGGCGCACGCTCGGCGTGCTTCGACAGCCACGCCTGAACGGTCGCCGTTTCCCGGTCGGGCAGCAAGGCAACGATCCGCCGACGCTCCAAATCGCACACGATGGTCCCGTACCGACGGTTTCTCCGGAACGCCCAGTCATCGATACCCACAACCAGCAATGGATCCGTCGGCATCGCCGTCCGCTGGCGGACCACCCGCAGCAAGGTATCGTTGCTGACAGGCAGCATGAGCCGCTTGGCGAAGCTTGCTGCCGGCCGGCCGCCGAGCGCCAACCCCAGGTGATGGACAATGTGTTCGAGCCGTGCCGTCCGACGCCGTCGAAGCGGAACGACGTCTTCTCCGAACCGCTCCGCGAAGATCCGCCGGCGGCAATGCGGCACCTCGCATGTGAAGCGCCGCGTGAGTAATCGGAGGCGCACCTTTCTGCCCGCTGATGGCAAATCGGCAACGTGCCGGACGTAGCGGCTATGGATGCGGCCCGACGCTGTCGCGCACAAAGGGCACTGAGCCTCCGCAGCTTCCGACCTAACAGCCGGGGATGTCCCGGGTTCTGTTGAATTTCTGAAGAGGTCGGCGTTGCCCACCTTGAGCCGGTAGGCTCGGGGTGCTGATTCCACAAAGGAGAGCAACGCCATGACGAGAGATATCACACCGGCTGGTCCGCCGGCGACTGGGGCTGTGGACGAAGCGTTTGCAGAGGTGCGGGCGAGCTTCGATCGGTTCTGCCTTGCGGCAGGGATCGAGGCGCTCGGCACGATGATGGAGGCGGATGTCACGGCGGCCTGCGGGCCGCGCCACGATCGCGACGCGGCGCGGCGGGCGCACCGTTGGGGCCGAACGCGGGGACGGATCGGCTTCCACGGCGGCAAGATCGAGGTCGAGCGCCCGCGGGTTCGGGGCGTGGACGGCCGCGAGGTCACGATTCCGAGCTGGGAAACGGCGGCGCAGGAGGACTGGCTCGGTCGCTGACGGTATCCGCCTCACGCGAGCTGCCCCGCCGAAAGCCCGATTGCAGCCCTGCTGCCTCTTCAGCCACGTTCAGGATAAATGCGTACGCGCTGGCGGCCCTCGCTTTCCATCAACTCGCCCCTGTAAGGCACTCCGCGGATCTCGAAATAGGTTGGCTGCCCCTCCTGCGGCAGGATGCCCTGGCCTTCCAGGGCTTGGACGAGGTAAGGTGGAAGGAATCGCTCTCGGTGCTCCCATCCCCCTTGGATCAGATACCCAAGATCAACTGGTCCCTCACCGGATTGCGCGGCTGGCACGATCGGCCGGGGACGATAGAGCGACTGAGACGGGCCAGGTTCATCCGGCTGGCTCACGCGGGGATGATGGATCAGGCGAACATCCCGGCGGCCTCCCGGTCCCAACGTAGCCGAATAGCGCTCCCCATTGATCGCAAACTGACTTGGCCCGATCTGGTTTGGCAGCAGATTAATATTACCCAATACATCGATCAACACGTCTGAAGCCGCCTGGGAGCCGTGGCGCCAGTCGGCGCCAACGATCGCTCCAATATCCCGCAGCTCCGGAGCCGCCCCGGTCGGTCTTGCGAACGACGAGGCGGCTGCAAATTCAGGTGCTGGCGCAGAGCTTGCATCGTCACGCAAGTCGTGGGGTGTGGGTGGATCCAGATCAACGAAGGAGTCGAGACCGCCGTAGATGTTTGACGATCGGGGCCTCACGGACGACGGCGATGCGGGTTCTTGCATCTGTTGCCCAAGCCAGGCCCAGGCTCCCTGGCTCGGGGTGGCCGGAGTAGCAGGAAGCTCGAGCGGCGGATGAGCTTGCGCGGCCCAGTGCGGCGCTGCCACTGGTGAGGCGGGTTCGTGAATTTGCTCGCCAAGCCAATCCCAGGCTCCCGCGCTGGGCGTCGCCGGCGTTGCGGGAAGCTGCTGCGACGAACCGGCCTGCCAATCGCTGGGCGGCGCTGGCATCGATATGGTGGGCCCGTGGATCTGCTCGCTAAGCCAATCCCAGGCTCCCGCGCTCGGGGTAGCTGGCGTTGCGGGAGGCTCCTGCAGTGAGTGCGGCTGTCGAGCAGCTTCCCAAGAAGGCTGGCCCGGATCCTCAGGAGGCCGCAATCCAAGCGCCCTGTTCGCCTCCAGAATTTGCTTGTATTGGCCAAGCCTGACCAGGTCAGAGTTGATCTTGCTGTCGTTGGTTTCGCGCCTGTACTCCTCGACATCCTGGATAAACGCGAGGGTGGAAAGTCGGCCGTCCATCGGTGGCCTATCATGCGTCTGCAGCCACTCACTCAACCTAGACATGCGGCGAGCTTGCCTGTCGATTGTCGTCGGGTCGATCCTGTCTGTTGCCTTTTCCGCCGCCGCCCACATGCTGATGAGGGTTGCGTCCGCACCATGAGGCGCCAGTCGGCGGATATTGGCCGCCAGGGCGTTTCCGGCACCGACCTGACGGAGCTTCTTCAAGGCAGCTTTGATGCGCCTGCCGCGGTCCTTTGCGTAGGTGTCGACATCCTCATCGAGCTCAGCCTCCAGCTGGTGGTTTTCCACCCGCGGATTTTCCAGCTGCGCGTTTTCCAATTCCCGGCGAATTCGATCGGCGATTGAGGGCCTGCCGGCCGTGCTTAGGCGCGCGCTCAGATGGCGCAAATCGGCTGCCGCATTGCGGATCGTGCTGTCGCTGAGGTCACCCGCCGCGTTGTTTCTGAAATCATTTATGAGCACCTCGTCCGCCTCAGGGACAGGCCCCCCCCGCGTCCGGCCCGGATGCCTAGCATAGTCAATCCGAAGATTCGTGGAAAAGGCACCCCCCTGTTCCGCGTCGTGCGAGGACCTTTCGCTGCTGCTCCCGCCAAAAGCCTTGCCAAGCCCCGACTTGAAGCGTGACCACAATCCGCGACTTTTGCCGCTCCTGGCCGCAACCGCAGGCTCTGCGTCCGGAAAGCTGTAGCGTGCGCTGCTGAACGGATCATCCCGCAAACTGGACTGCGGCACTTGCGCCGAAGCTGGAGGCTGAAAGCGGGAAATGTCTACGCTCCGGCGCGAATCGGCCAGCGCACTCTCCCTGAAAGCGGGGCGCGGCGGCATCCTCATCGAGCCGCCGAAATCGTCCCGCCGGATCGGCCGCCCACCTCCCGCCGAAGCCCGATCAGGCGAAGTTGACCTCGCCTCATCAGACGAATCGAGATGCAAACCCTCCATCAGCTGCTCAAAGTCGCCTTGCTCGCTTGGGGCGCCCGCTCGCTGCCCCACCTGCCCCTGCAGGGCGGCGTACTCCCGCATCCAGGCTCCAGAATCGAAGAATCGGTCAACCGGATCCATCCTGCTCTCCTTCATGTTGGTACAGTCCTGCGGCAATCCGTGCAGCCAGCATTACGGCTAGGTAGCAACTCGTTCAGCAAGAATCAGATTCCGGATTTTTCAGCCGCAAGCTTTCGAAAAGCTGACGAGATCGTGAGGTTGCTGCCGCAAGACCGGAGGACAAAGGCACCTGCCGAGTACGGCGCAGGGCATTGTCAACTTAATTGACCGCCGAGCCGAAGGAGGCGCTTCTCAAAGGTTCGAGATTCGGCGATAGCGCCTGTCATGGAGATTTCGCGCCAAGTCGCAAAGGCTCGCTCGCGCGAAGCACGACGGAAGTCGGCAGTGACGGCTCCGGGATAGGGGATGTGGAAAAGGTTCGCGACCTGATCGTGAACTGACAGAAACCGTTGAGCCTGACGTGACGATTTGAAACGCTTCATGATCCGCTCGCGTCGCCGCGTCGGCTGATGAGAATTCTCGGCCCGATTGTTGAGAGCTTTGTGCTGGCGATGTTCGACGTGAAGGCCCATCTTCGCCTTCGCAGCGCCGTACGAACGGAGCTTGTCCGTGATCATCACGCGCGGCGGCGTGCCAGCGGATTTCAAGAGCTTCTTCATGAGCCGCTGCGCAGCGCGCGAGTCTCTTCGGCGCTGGATCAAGACGTCGAGAACGAAGCCATTCTGGTCGACAGCGCGCCAGAGCCAATGTTGTTCGCCCGCGATCGAGATAACGACTTCGTCCAGATGCCATTTGTCACCGCGCGCGGGAGCGCGCTGGCGGATCCGATCGGAGAACGCTTTGCCGAATTTCCGTCCCACTGACGCACGGTTTCATAGGTCACGCCAATGCCACGCGCTGCCAGCATTTCCTCGACCATGCGCAAGCTTAAGGGAAACCGGAAATACAACCAAACGGCATAGCTGATCACTTCCGGTGGGAAGCGATGGCGACGATAAAGAGGGTCCCGGGCGGTCGGCATGCCCGTCATCTACCCCCTCGGCCGCTCCAATTCGTTAACTTGACGGTGCCGCTGCGACATCTGCATGCGCGGCTCGATCTCCAGGATCGCATCCTTGCCTGCGCCCGTGAGATTGGCCGCTGTAGTCAAAGCGGGCGGCGTGACCGGAACTGCCGACAAAGCCCTCTCGAGCCGATCAGCCAGCATATGGTGATTTTGGGCGCGTTCCTCTGCGACGAGCGCCTCGGCAGTGGACTTCAGCATTTCCCGATCGCCGGTCGCGCCGGCGCGTACGAGGGAAATGAGGAGATCACTGCGAGCCATCAGTCTTTCATCATCTTTTGGGTAAGAATGCGCGAACGAATCGTACATGAAAAGCCCTTAACTGTCTTGCCGTTCGTGGCCGAGCGCCCATTGCCGGCAGCGGCCTTCAACCGGTTATTCGCCCTACCGTTCCGGGCGCGGTCAAAGGCGCAATTCATGAGCCCGCCGATATCTCACTTCCTGGATCGTCATCAGGACTTTCTGATCCGGCAGATTCGGGGTCAAAAGTCTCACCGTTACCGCCCACGAGATCGGCCGCCATTGGCAACTCACCTCCCAACATTTTGTCCTTGCTGAGCAGGCCTGCGTCCTCGAGCAATTCCATATCGGGCAGGTCGCGCAGGGTGTCGAAGCCGAAATGCGACAGGAAGCCCTTGGTGGTGACGTAGGTGTAGGGCGCCCCTGGCTGCGGCGCGCGTGGCCCGGATGCGATGAAGCCGAGGCGGCGCAGGTCAGCGATCAGGTCGCGGCTGACCTCCTTGCCGAAAAATTGCGAGAGCTCGCCACGGGTGATCGGCTGGTAGTAGGCGATGCAGATCAGGATCAGGCTCTGCTGCTGCGAGAGCGACCGCAGCTGATCTCCCAACCCGGTCGCGGCCCGGATCGCCTCGGCGAACACTTTCTTGGTGCGGTGCTGCCAGCCGCCGGCGACGGCGACGAGCTCGTACGGCCGGCCGCGCAGCTCATCGCTGATGTCGTCGATCAGAAGGTCGATGCTGCAATCGCGGCCGACAACGCGCGCCAGTGCCTCGCGCGAGACCGGCGCGGGTGAGGCGAAGATCACGGCCTCGACCCGGCCCATCCATTCGCGCCAGCGCAGCTCCGGCGGCAGGTCGGCCAGTTCAGTGTCAATCGCCTCGGTCGGGCGCGCGCGCGGTCCCATCTCAGAGCCCGTACAATCGAAAGCTCGGCCGTCCCGTGAGTTCGCGCACGGCACCGAGCGCCACCAGCCGCTCGAACAGCCGTCGCGCGCTGCGGTCGCTGGCATTTTCGCCGGCGCCCGCCGCCTGGGCGTCTTCCGTCAGCAGGATCCGTACCATCCGATCGGCGTCGCGGCCGCGCAGCTTCGGTGCGATCTGGAGCAGCCGATTGGCCCGGCGCACGAGGTCGGCGTAGAGCTCCGCGGCGGCAGCGGCGGCGCGTGCATAGGCCAGCGCGCAGGCCGCCAACCAGGCCTCCTTCGGGCCGCCAACCTTGGCTGCGGCGCGCAGATCGGCGCGACGGAGCTGGCTTGCGAGCAGCGGCACGGCCATCGGCCATCTCAGGCGATGGGCGAGCACGACGTCGGCAAGCCACAGGGCCAGCGGTTCGCTGGCGGGGACAAGGCGCATGCTCATCGCAGCGATCTCGGCGGCGGCCGCGACCGCGCTTCCCTGTCCTGCCGCCAGCTTTGCCGCGGCGGTGACGACGTCCGCGAGCGCGTGATTGCAGCTCAGCTCGAACTGCCTGGACAGCGTGATGATCCAGTCGTCAGGCGCCATGGCGGCGCGCTCGCCGAGATACCGCCAGGCCTTGAGGATGCGACCGCCGGGTCCGGGATCATCGGTGTCGCGGCGCAGATACCAATGGTCGCGGAGCCTCGCCTCGTCCTCGGTGCGTCCGCCCTGGCGGGCGAGCACGGCGGCATTGGCGAGCGACAGGCGGTGGCGCCACAACAGGCCGAGCGGGTGGTCGTGACGGGCGATCGGATGGATCGCGGCAAGCGCCGCGCCGGCGAAAAACGTCGCATCGTCAGCCGCGTCTGCGGATGCGAGCTTCCTCACCCACAGCGGAACGGGCGGGAAGGTCGGCGGCGGGTCAGGGATGATTCGCGGGCGCGAGGACATGGCTGAGCCTAATCCCGTACGGCGCTTTTGGCGATCGATTTCGCATCAAACCGCCGGACCTGTCGCTCGCTCACAACGAATGATAATGTTGCATTATCAGTCGTTTTCCTCATTATGTGGAACATGCCCGAAAGCGCCGCCCGAACCTTCGAAAATCGCCCTCCGCAGGGCTCCGCCCCGCCTGCGCGCCCGGCGACGAGCGACGATCGTGCCGCGGCGCAGACGTCGTTCGACAGCCCTAGCCGCCTCCCCTGCCCTGTTCCGGCGCCGGACTCCGGCCTGCCGGCGCATCTTGAGCGGCTCGCCGATCGCGCCCGCGACTATGTCGACGCAGCCAGCTCGGCGAACACGCGCCGGGCCTACAGCTCCGACTGGAAGCATTTTTCGGGGTGGTGCCGGCGTCAGGGCCTCGAGGTGCTGCCGCCGTCCGCGCAGACCGTCGGGCTTTACATCACCGCCTGCGCCTCCGGCGCTGCGACGGCCGATCGCCAGGCGAATTCGGTCGCGACCATCGAGCGTCGGCTCTCGGCGCTGACCTGGAACTATGCCCAGCGCGGCATGCCGCTGGACCGCACCGATCGGCATGTCGCGACCGTGCTCGCCGGCATCCGCAACACCCATGGCGCGCCGCCCCGGCAAAAGGAAGCCGTCCTGCCCGAGGACGTCATCGCCATGCTCGAGACGCTCGATCGCGGCACGCTGCGCGGCTTGAGGGATCGCGCCATGCTGCTGCTCGGCTTTGCCGGCGGCCTGCGCCGCTCGGAGATCGTCGGCCTGGATTGTGGCCGCGACCACACCGAGGAGGGCCGCGGCTGGGTCGAGATCCTCGACAAGGGCATGATCGTCACCCTGCGCGGCAAGACCGGCTGGCGGGAGATCGAGATCGGTCGCGGCTCATCCGACGCGACCTGCCCGATCGTGGCCCTGCAGATCTGGCTGAAGCTCGCCCGAATCGGTCACGGGCCGCTGTTCCGCCGGGTACGGGGCGACGGCAAGGACGTCGGTCCGGATCGCCTGAATGACCAGCAGGTGGCGCGGCTGGTCAAACGCGCGGCGCTGGCCGCCGGGGTGCGCGCTGATCTGCCGCAAGCTGAACGCGAGGGAAAGTTCGCCGGACATTCGCTGCGCGCCGGCCTCGCCTCATCGGCTGAGGTCGACGAGCGCTACGTCCAGAAGCAGCTCGGTCACGCCAGCGCGGAGCAGACCCGCCGCTACCAGCGGCGGCGCGACCGATTCCGGGTCAATCTCACCAAGGCCGCCGGGCTGTGAACCGCGCGGCCGGGGCGGGTTAGAAGTTCCACGGCGAAATCAATTCGAGCCCTGTCGAGGCAAAATCACTGAGATTTCGAGTGGCCAATCTGCCGCCATTGACGCGGGCGATAGCTGCGATCATCCCGTCGGGGGCCGACATCGGTTGGCCATGGCGCGCCGCCTCTCCCATGAGGTCGCCGTAGGCGAGTGCAGCCGCTTCCGTCAGGCCATAAATCCGATCGGCGAAACGTCGGCGCCAATCGGATAATCCGTGCTCCAGCCGCTCCGCGCGCTGGTCGGGCCTGATCTTCTGAATGCCGAAAGCGATCTCGGCGATCGTGACCGTGGGAAGTGCAAGCTCCGCATCGTGGCGAACCAGCCAGGCGATGACCGCATCGTCAGGGGCCTTCCTCAAAGTCTCCGATATCACATTGGTGTCGAGGAAAATCACAGGTCGGGTCCAGTATGCGGTCGGCGCCCTGCGCGAATCACCGCCTCCAGGTCGATATCCGCATCCTCACTCGTCCTCAGTCGGGCATAGAATTCCGCGGGCGGTTCGCGCCCAGCGACGCGTTCCTCGTAAGCTTCGAGTGCGCGCTCGACGACGTCCGCGATCGAGCGATTCTCCCGACGCGCCAGACGATGGGCAAGAGCTCGTGCCCTTGCACTCCGGACTGAGAGCTGTGGTTCCGCCATAGCAAAGAGACTCCTCCCGGAGGAATATACGCCTGTGACGGCAAGCCATCAAGATGGCATCTGCTGGCTAGCCATCTCCGGAACTGTTGCAAGCGCCTTTCGACAGTCAAAGCTTTGGTCACCCCCAGCCGAAGCAATGAGCTCGCCCATTCCGGTGTGAGTTGGCCGCGATCCAGCCCGACTAGCGGTCGGCGCGTCGTTGTCGACCAACCATTCCTGCCGGGCTTTGGCTCATTTCGGGCGTCTGGCCAGCGAGGCGCGCAGTTCGGCGCTGGCGTGCGCCGGCTTTCCCGGCGCAAAGCGAGCGGTCCCGCCCCCCGCCGGGGTTGGTTTCGCGCGGTCCAGCTTGCCCCGCAGCAACGCCATGACCATCGGCCAGACCGAGAACTTACCGCCCTTCGCACGGTCAGTCAGGCTCCGCAGATAGCCGCCAGCACTGCTGATCTGGTCGGCTTTCTGGTGGATCGCCGCGAGCGTAATCGCGGCCTGCTGGTCGCCGAGCACATCCCTGGCCTCGCGCCACGCGCTCGGGCTGATTCCCAGCATCGGCCGGGCAAGTTCGGCAGCGGCCAGCAAATCCTTCCAGTGCCGGATTTCGCCGCCTTTGATCAGCCAGCGCATGTTCGGACAAGCATCCAGCACAATTCCCAAGGGGAGCTCACGCTTCGGCAAGCGCCGCAGGTTGTGGTCCGCCGCGAGGGTGCCGCCCGCTTCATCTTCCTTCGCCGAGCCTCTTTCAGATTCAGATGGAATATCTGGATTTGAATTCTGTATGTGGCAACCGGAATGGGACTCATTGCCATCCAGATTCTGTGTTTTTGCAAATGTTTCCAGTAACTCCCGTATCTCGCGCCAGAGCGCTTCCATCTCACCGCCGATACTTTCCAGGAGCTGCCGTGGGGCGGTCCGCGGAATCCGCCCGGCAATCGCCTGGTAGACCTGCTGAAACCGCTTCCAGTTTCCGGGCACGCTTTCCTCGAGCCCGGCCTCGATCATCTTCACGATGTCGCGACGCAGGATGGTGAGCCGTTCCTTGGCAACGCGGAAAGCCTTCTTCTCGGCCTGCACGGTCGCCGCCAGCGTCTTGTACTCCTCGGCGCGGGCCACCATCGGGGCCAGGTCGAAGCCGTAGGCTTGCTCGATCTGTCCGCCCTGCCCCTTGCGAGCAAAGCGCTTGCCGTTCGGACTATCCCGGCGAATGATCAGACCGCAGTCGACCAGAACGGCGAGATGCCGGCGCAGCGTCGTGGGCGGCATCCCGTTGGCCCGCGCCATCAGCTGCTCGTTGGACGGCCAGACGATCAGCTCGCTGTCGGCCTCAAGCGCAATCTCCGGATGAAATGACAACAACGCGTGCAGGATCGCAAGCGCACGGTCGGTCGCCCCGAGAACCTGGCGCGCCTCCTTGATGTGCTGGAACACGTGCCATTTGTGAACAATCGCCGCCTCCGGCTTTGCCTTCGCCGCCAGCTGCCTTGAAATCATCCCAAGCGTCATCGGCCGCCGCCCAAAGGGCGTCGTTGATAAGGGTGTCTGCATTTTCCTCCACCTGTTGCTAGGCAAAAGAAGTCAGCCCTCCAAAACGAGCGCATTACTGCGTTCCTTGGACTTGACACCGATTCGCGGAAGTGGGATTCTGTCAGCTGCCAGACTGAACAGAGAAGGGCTTCCGGAACCTCGTTTCGGGGGCCTTTTTCTTTTGCGGGTTAGCCTCCAGTCTCCTGTGAGATCGTCTCTCTGCGAAAAGCCTCGTAAAGTTGATCGAGGTTTTCCGACAGATACTCGCCGAACGCGCGGGCGTCAGATGTCTTTGCCTTCAGCGCCAACGTGAACTTCTTTCCCTCGGCCGAAATTTCCGCCGAGAGCGCACTATCCTGGGGGGCCCAGCTTCGCTTGGTTCTCTGGTTCGGCTTGCGCGAGGGCTTCGACTTCAGTTTGCGGACCAGACAGTCGAACCGTGCGTCACTCGACAACGCGGAAAAGGCCTCT
Source organism: Bradyrhizobium sp. MI1.3 (assembly GCF_055811695.1). Classification (NCBI taxonomy): domain Bacteria; kingdom Pseudomonadati; phylum Pseudomonadota; class Alphaproteobacteria; order Hyphomicrobiales; family Nitrobacteraceae; genus Bradyrhizobium; species Bradyrhizobium sp. MI1.3. Next base: position 24,298 of record NZ_JBVVPQ010000072.1, read on the forward strand.
TCCCCGATAATCTCCAGACCGCGCTCCTGGTTGGCCGGACTGTCGAGCAGCAGCTTCAACTCATACCAGCGATCGCGGCCAACATTCTTGGCTTGGCCGATGGCCTGCAAGATGGGGGAGGGCAGGCCTGCGACCGACAGCATCTTCGAGAGTGTCGTTCGGTCGATCGAGAGCGCACTCAGAATAGTTGCATTGTCGTCGTCATAATGGAGACGCACAACGTCCGCGGCGAACAGGGCACGATCGATAAAGGGGATGTCCGCACGGGCGGCATTCTCCTGACCTAGCGCAAGCACATGCTCTCGATCCTCGATGTCCTTGACGACGGCGCGCACCTTTCTGCCGAGGGCCTGAGCGACCTTCCAGCGGCGATGTCCGAACACCACCATGTAGCGGCCGGCCGACTTTGGATTCGGCCTGACCAGAATAGGGGAGTCCTGGCCGCGCTCACGAATTCGCTCCAACAGCAGGTTGAAGTCGCCCTCATCGTCGGAACGTCTATCTCGGACGAACGAAGCCTCGATCAACTCAGGCTCGAGCTCAACGACCGTTTCCCCCTCCACGAGCCTGTCAGCCCTGGCAGCAAGCTCATCAAGTGAATTGAGGAGGGAGCGCGAAGCGCCTTTGGCCGCATAGTCGGACACGGGACGGGACAGCCGTTTGTTATCGGTGGCGAATTCATCAACTCCATGCGGCCTACTATCAAGAATGTTAGCAAAGGGGTTTTTACGAGCCATGACTAAGCCTCCTCTTTCCCCTTACCCTCTTGAAGTCGCGAAGATTTTCGGCGGTTTTGACTGCGGTCAACATTAGAGACGCCCCCATGCCCGGTGGATCAACGCCTGAACTTCGAAATTCACCCCGTCCAGTGCCTCGATAGCGCGATCGTAGGTGTCCCGATTGAAGCTTCCGCGCTCGACCTCATACAGGCTCTGCTTCGTCAGCCCCGCGTCCGATATGGCCGTCGACTTGAGCATCGGGTTCTTGAGAATCTCCTCCGCGAGCATCGACTGCATGAAGCCCAACATTTGGGTTTGCGGAATATCCGTGGGCTCGAATCGGGTGATCAAATATCGAAGCCAGTCAATGTTGACCGCCGCTCCCTTCTCCCGGATCGCCCTGACGAAATTTCCGAGCATCAGTAGGAACTGGCTCATCGACATGAGATCGAGCATCTGTGGGTGGACGGTGATAAGAACAGACGTAGCAGCAGTGAGCGCCGTCAGCGTCAGGAAGCCGAGTTGCGGTGGGCAATCGATCACGACGATATCGAATCGATCGTCCACTTCCTCAAGCGCGCGCCCGAGGCGTTCATAGAACCGCTTGCCCTCATTCGAGCTCTGCATCGACAGTGGCGTATCGTATTCATATTCCTGAAGTTCAAGGTTTGCCGGAATGATCTCCAGCAAAGGGAAATTGGTCGGCCGGATGACCTCCGCAACTGGCCGACGCTTTTCGTCGTATCGGATAGCGTCATACAGCGACGGATTTCGATCGAGCTCTGGCTGAAAACCATGGAGGGCCGAGAGTGAGGCCTGCGGATCGAGGTCGATTGCGAGCACACGATGTCCGGTCAGCGCGAGATGCTGACCCAGATGGGCGGCTGTCGTGGTCTTGCCAGAGCCGCCCTTGAAATTGACGACCGCGATAACCTGAAGCTTCTCGCCGGGCTTGCGGACGGGGACGTATTTCTTCGCGTCTGATCGTCCGTTCTTATCGAGGTAGTGCCGGAGTTCTATCATCTGTTCCGCGGTATAGAAACGTCTTCCACTACCTGCGATCGTGGGCTCCGGGCCTTTCTTTTCTAGATGGAGTCTCTTGAGGTTGTTGGGGCTGACGCCGAGATAGTGCGCGACTTCCGACATCGGGAACAGGCGGAGCGTCTTCTTCGCGTCCGGTGGAAATTTTTCCAGTCGAAGCTGGTCGAGCTTCCGCGAGATCTCGTCGCCCTGCGCAAGGATTTTCTCGTCGAATTCGAATTTCGGGAGCAGTCCCATCCTAGCCCGTCCTGCCTAGAAAATAGCGCTATCAGGGGCGAAAGGCCCCAGTCAGGCGCCAGTATGGGGGATTCGGGCTGCGCGGCAAGTAATTTAAGGTTAACAACATCTTAACGGGTGTTCTTAGTCGCGCAGGACGAGGAGGTGATTCGTTCGAATTAGTTCAGTATTATTCAACACTTACACTGCGCCCTCAGAGTGCGGTTGCGCCGTTTTTCGCCCCGTTATTTCTACAGTCAAAGCGCGACCGTTTTGGCGCGCCTAGGGCTGCGAACCGGCCAAACTCGACACCCAAGACGCGACTCGCGCGACCGAAGCTCACCGGCCCCCGTTAATTCAACAGAGGACACAGACTGGCGCAGCGTGCTGATTTGCCTCCGAACGCGATGGAGGATTCGGCGATGCGGGCGATTGCGATTGATGCCGACGAACACCGCAGGTGCGGGCCTCTGGCGGATGAGATGCATGTGTGCCGCGGCCAAATGTTCGCCGGTCGGCTTGGTTGGCGAGTTAACGTCGGCCGCAGCCGCGGGCGCGCGCGGAACGAATACGACGCGCTGGATCCGGCGCTGCTGCACCTTGCCAGCTGTACCCGTCTCATTACGACCACGGCCCCGAGCGTGCTGTCGCACACCTTCGCGATCGAGAGCTCGCAAGTGGTGGTCGACACGGGAGGCAAGAGGAAGGGAGGCCAGCCGCTGCGGCCGACGACCTTGACACGTTTCGCAAGGATCATCGAATCGACGTCGAAGGGCGAAGAGATCGCCAGGGCAACGGGATCTGCGGGGCCGACGCATCCTGCAACTGGCGGGCTGGCCGGCAACCCGCTTTGGGGCGTGCAGAGCGGAGAGGCCATGAACGTCACCAGGATACTATCCGACTACTCGGCGCGCTTCGAACGGGTCCGTCCGCCTGGATATCCATCCGGACTGCGCCGCCTTCAGCGCCTCGCTGCCTGAGCGAGGCGGCGATTTCCATGGCCGAACTTCGTTCGCATCCGCGGCTTGTCCGCAAACTCCAGGACGCCCTCGGCGACCAGATCTGCGCCGCCCTCGATGATCCGGCTGTCGTCGAGGTGATGCTTAATCCAGACGGCCGGCTATTCATCGAACGGCTCGCCCACGGCATGGTAGCCGCCGGGAACATGGCTGCCGCAACGGCCGAGATCATCATCGGCAGCGTGGCCCATGCGTTGCAATCGGAGACCGACGACGAGCGTCCAATCGTTTCAGGGGAACTGCCGATCGGCGGTCATCGCTTCGAAGGTCTGCTGCCGCCCGTCGTCGGTGCCCCCACATTCACAATCCGCAAGCGGGCTTCACGTCTCTTCGATCTCGAGGATTACGCCACCCAGGGGTTTATGACGGCCGATCAGCTGGCGGTCATCCGCAACGCGATCGCATCGCGCCTGAACATCGTGGTGTCGGGCGGCACGGGCTCGGGTAAGACCACACTGGCCAATGCCGTGATCGCCGCGATCATCGCGCACGCGCCGGAACACCGGCTGGTTATTCTCGAAGACACGGCCGAGATCCAGTGCGTCGCTGAAAACGCCGTCTCGCTTCACACCAGCGACACCGTCGATATGGCGCGCTTGCTTAAGAGCACGATGCGGTTGCGCCCCGACCGCATCATTGTGGGAGAGGTGCGCGACGGCGCGGCCCTCACGCTGCTCAAGGCGTGGAACACCGGCCATCCCGGCGGCATCACGACCATCCACGCCAATAGCGCGATCTCGGCGCTGCGCCGTCTCGAGCAGCTCACCGCCGAAGTCAGTCACCAGCCCATGCGCGAGGTCATCGGCGAGGCGGTCGATCTGATTGTCTCGATCGAACGAACGGATCACGGCCGCCAGGTCCGCGACGTGCTTCATGTCGAGAGCTTCTCGGCGGGCCAATACCAAACCCAATCTTATACTCGCAAGGAGGAGCGCGATGTCGCTTAGTCGGTCAATGCTTGTAGGTGCCGGCGCCCTGCTGCTGACATGCGTGATGTTGGACCCAGTTTTCGCGTCGAGCGGCGGCGGCGGCAATCTCCCTTGGGAGAGCCCGCTTCAGCAGATCCAGCAATCGATCACGGGTCCCGTGGCCGGCTTCATCGCGCTTGCGGCCGTGGCTGTTGCGGGCGGCATGCTGATCTTCGGCGGCGAGCTCAACGATTTCGCGCGGCGCCTCATGTATGTCGTGCTGGTCGCCGGCATTCTTCTCGGTGCAACGCAAATCGTCGCCTTGTTCGGCGCAAGCGGCGCGTCAATCGGTGAGGCCGCGCGCACCGTGAACCCCAGAGGGGCAGGGCACGTCGGTCATGGCTGAGGTTGGCGCCAATCTTCGACGCAATCGTATCCACCGGGCGCTGTCACGGCCGAACCTGCTGTTCGGAGCCGATCGCGAGCTCGTGCTGTTGGCCGGCCTTGCCGCGGCTATCCTGATCTTCGTCGTGCTCACCTGGTACGCCGCAATCCTCGGCGCTGTGATCTGGATTGTTGTCGTGGCAGCGCTGCGGATGATGGCGAAGGCCGATCCGATGATGCGGCGGGTCTATGCCCGTCACATCTCCTATCGGCCATACTACCGGGCGACCTCGACGCCCTGGCGTCGGTACTGAGGTCCGCTCATGGCTGCGCTGCACTGTTTCCGTCATTCTGGCCCGTCCTTTGCCGATCTCGTGCCTTATGCCGGGCTCGTCGGGAACGGAATCGTGCTGCTGAAGGACGGCTCGCTGATGGCGGGCTGGTATTTTGCCGGGCCGGACTCGGAAAGCTCGACCGATGCCGAACGCAACGAGGTCTCGCGCCAGATCAACACCATCCTGGCGCGCCTCGGCTCCGGCTGGATGATTCAAGTCGAGGCAGTGCGGGTGCCGACCACGGCTTATCCGCCGCGGCAGGACTGCCATTTTCCCGACGCCGTGACCCGGGCGATCGACGACGAACGCCGCAATCGGTTCGCGCAGGAGAGGGGTCATTATGAGAGCCGGCATGCGATGATCCTGACCTGGCGCCCGCCCGAACGCAGGCGCGCGGGTCTCGCCCGCTACATCTACTCCGACGTGGAAAGCCGGTCGGCCTCCTATGCCGATACCGCGATCGACAGTTTCCGCACCTCGATCCGCGAGGTCGAGCAGTATTTCGCCAGCGTCCTGTCCATCCGGCGCATGGAAACGCGCGAGGTCGAGGAGCGCGGTGGCACGCGCATGGCACGCTACGATGAACTGTTCCAGTTCGTCCGCTTCTGCATCACCGGCGAGAACCATCCGATCCGCTTGCCGGATATCCCGATGTATCTCGATTGGCTGGCGACGGCCGAGCTCCAGCATGGTCTGTCGCCGATGGTCGAGAACCGCTTTCTCGGCATCGTGGCGATCGACGGTTTTCCGGCCGAGAGCTGGCCGGGAATTCTCAACTCCCTCGACCTGATGCCGCTGACCTATCGCTGGTCGTCGCGTTTCATGTTCCTCGACGACCTGGAGGCGCGGCAGAAGCTCGAGCGCACCCGCAAGAAATGGCAGCAGAAGGTTCGCCCCTTCATCGACCAGCTCTTCCAGACACAAAGCCGCTCGATCGATCAGGATGCGGCCGCCATGGTGGCCGAGACCGAGGATGCGATCGCGGAAGCCACTTCGCAGCTCGTCGCCTACGGCTATTACACGCCGGTCCTCGTCCTGTTCGACGAGAGCAACGCGCGCTTGCAGGAGAACGCTGAGGCGGTCCGTCGCCTGATCCAGGCGGAAGGGTTTGGCGCGCGCATCGAAACCCTCAACGCGACCGAGGCGTTTCTCGGCAGCCTGCCGGGCAATTGGTACGCGAACATCCGCGAGCCGCTCATTAACACGCGCAACCTGGCGGATCTGATCCCCCTCAATTCGGTGTGGTCGGGCAATCCAACCGCGCCATGCCCGTTCTACCCGCCTGGCTCACCGCCATTGATGCAAGTCGCATCCGGCTCGACCCCCTTCCGGCTGAACCTGCATGTCGATGACGTCGGCCATACCTTGGTGTTCGGACCGACAGGCTCAGGCAAATCGACCCTGCTTGCGCTGATCGCAGCGCAGTTTCGGCGCTATGCCGGCGCGCAGATCTTCGCCTTCGACAAGGGCTGTTCGATGTTGCCGCTGACGCTGGCCGCCGGCGGCGACCATTATGCGATCGGCGGTGATGGGGTAGACGGCGCGGCAGCGCTCGCCTTTTGTCCGTTGTCCGACTTATCGACGGATGCCGATCGCGCATGGGCGGCGGAATGGGTGGAGACGCTCGTCGCGCTGCAAGGCCTCGTTATCACGCCCGATCATCGCAACGCCATCTCGCGGCAGGTCGGGCTGATGGCCGAGGCACGCGGACGCTCTTTATCTGATTTCGTCTCGGGCGTGCAGCTGCGCGAGATCAAGGACGCGCTGCACCACTACACGGTGGATGGTCCGATGGGCCAACTGCTCGATGCCGAGAGCGACGGCTTGCTGCTCGGCTGCTTCCAGACTTTCGAGATGGAGCAACTGATGAATATGGGCGAGCGCAACCTCGTCCCGGTCCTCACATATCTGTTCCGGCGAATCGAGAAAAGGCTGTCCGGCGCGCCAAGCCTCATCATCCTGGATGAGGCCTGGCTTATGCTCGGCCATCCCGTCTTCCGCGACAAGATCCGCGAATGGCTGAAGGTGCTGCGCAAGGCCAATTGCGCGGTGCTGCTCGCCACGCAATCGATCTCGGATGCGGAGCGCTCCGGCATCATGGACGTCCTGAAGGAAAGCTGCCCAACGAAGATCTGCCTGCCGAATGGCGCCGCGCGCGAGCCTGGCACGCGCGAGTTCTACGAGCGCATCGGCTTCAACGAGCGCCAGATCGAGATTGTCGCGACTGCCGTCCCCAAGCGCGAATACTACGTCGCCTCGCCCGAGGGGCGCCGGCTCTTCAACATGGCGCTCGGTCCTATCACGCTGTCATTCGTCGGCGCGTCCGGCAAGGAGGATTTGAAGCGCATCTTGTCGCTGAAGAACACCAGGGCCTATTGGCCCGTTCACTGGCTCAAGGAAAGGGGGATCGGGCATGCTGAGACGCTTCTCGCCGATGTCTAGGGCGCTCATCATTGGCGTGATCGTCGGATCAGCGCCGGCCGGTCCGGCATTGGCCGGCGCCGCGGCCGGCGGCGCCACCGAGTTCACGCAAATCCTGAACAACGCCGAGCTGGTCAGCCTGGTCGGCCACTCGACTACGCAGATCGACAACCAGATCCAACAGATCTCGCAGCTCGCCCAACAGATCCAGAACCAGCTGAGGATCTACGACAATATGCGGCAGAACACAGCCCAGCTGCCCTCGCATGTCTGGGGGCAAGTGGAGGCCGATCTGAAGCAACTCCAGAACATCGTCAAGCAGGGCCAGGGCATGGCCTTCTCGATGGGCAACATCGACGACGTGCTCAAGCAACGCTTCCAAAGCTACGGCCAGCTCAAGACCAATCTGTCGAATGGCGCGAGTTTCGCCTCGACCTACCAGACCTGGTCCACCACCAACCGCGACACGATCTCGAGCACGCTACAGGGGGCAGCGCTCACCTCAGAGCAATTCGCAACCGAGAATTCGACCATGGCGCAACTCCAAATGGCCTCGGAAACTGCCGACGGGCAGATGAAGGCCCTGCAGGTCGGGCATGAGATTGCCGCGCAGGAGGTCGCCCAAATGCAGAAGCTGCGGGGGCTCATCGCGCAGCAGACCACGATGATGGCGACATGGTTTCAATCCTCGCAGGCAGCTAAGGACCTGTCGCAGGCGCGCCGGGAGCAATTCTTCGACGCGACCGCACCAGCCACCTCAGGGGGCCAGACCATGGAGCCGCGCTGGTGAGACCATCAACGATCATCCTCGTCCTCATCGCGATCGGGATCAGCGCCGCCGGTGCCTCGCTGTTGCTCGCACCGCGCACGCCAATCCCGGCGCACGGGACTGGCTCGGGCGGCGATCACTTCGTCAAACCTCCCCAGGACTACAAGACCTCCGGCGGCCAGCTGATGAAACCGCGATGGTAGGGCAGGGGAGCGGGGTGCGTGGTCTCAGACCGGGGCTCGTCCTCATCCTTGCGGTCGCCATCGTCGTGGCCGCGCATCCTGCCCTGGCGCAGCAGGACGGCAGCGTTCTCACGAGCCTGGAGAATTCGGTGATGACCGCCGCCAAGGGCTGGCAAACGACGGTTATGCAGGCCGCCAAATCGCTATTCTGGATCCTGGCTGGGATCGAGATCGGCCTGGCCGCAGTCTGGCTCGCGATTGGGACCGCCGCCCTCGATGCGTGGTTCGCCGAGATGGTGCGGCGGATCATGTTCATCGGCTTCTTCGCCTTCGTCCTTGAGCAGGGACCAAATTTCGCGAAAGCGGTCGTCGACAGCCTGTATCAGATTGGTGCTGGCCGCGGCTCGGCCTCGCCGGCGGACGTGTTCAATGCCGGGCTCAAGGTCGCCTCGGCCATGTCGCAGAATGCGCAGTTCGGCCTGTTCCAGGACAATGCATTGGCGATCGCCTCGGTGTTCGCAATGGTGATCGTCGTGATCTCCTTCTCGCTGGTCGCGGCGATCTTTGTCGCGGTGATGGTGGAGATGTATGTCGGCCTGCTCGCCGGCATGATCATGCTTGGTCTCGGCGGCTCGTCCTTCACCAAGGATTTTGCCATCCGGTATCTCGTTTACGCCTTCTCCGTCGGCATGAAGCTGATGGCGCTGGTCATGATCGCCAAGATTGGCTCAGACGCCTTGCTGAACCTTGCCAACCAGACTGGCACGGGCAAAGACGCCTTCGTCGGCACGCTCGCGATCGGTGGCATCTCCGTCGTCGTCTTCATCATCTCGATGTACGTGCCGAGCATCGTCCAAGGCGTCGTCCAGGGCGTCTCGGTCGGCAGCGGCATGGAAGTGATGAAGCATGCGGGACAGGGGGCGAGCTTCGCGGCGGGCAGCGCCGCCCTCGCGATGGGAGGCGCCAGGGCAGGGGCGGCTGGCTTCAGCTCCGCGCGTGGCGACGGCGCCTCGTTCGGCGCGGCCGCTCTCAAGGCGATGACGCAAAGCATCGGCTTGGCGGGCGGCGCACTCGCCTCGGCCGCGCGTGACAAGGCCATCGGCGCACCGGGCTCCTTCGGCGCGTCCACGCTTGGCCTCGCCAATGCCAAGCTCGATCAGAAAGCCGCCCAGAAAAGCTCGACCGACAAGCCGTGAGCTAGCCGATCTAACAGATGACGACCGGAGGTTCTTTTTCGAATGGCTGCGCCTAATCCGCCTAGCAATCCTTATCTTGCCGCTCGTCAGGAATGGAACGAGCGCTACGGCTCCTATGTGAAGGCGGCCGCAGCTTGGCGCAGCATCGGCATCCTCGCCATGGTCATGGCTGTGATCGGCTTCACCTATGCGCTATTCCAGAGCACGCAGGTCAAGCTCGTGCCCTACATCGTGGAGGTCGACAAGCTCGGCACCGCCGCGAGCGCCGGCTATCCGCAGCAAATCGAATATGCAGATTCGCGCGTGGTGCGGGCGACGCTCGGAAGCTTTGTTGCGAACTTCCGATCGGTGACGCCCGATGCGGTCGTGCAGAAGCAATATATCGACCGGACCTACGCGCTGCTGAGGACCTCCGATCCCGCCACGCAGAAGATCAATGACTGGTTCCGGAGCAACTCGCCGTTCGAGAAGGCCAAGACGGCGACGCTCGCCGTCGAGGTCAACAACATCGTCGCTCTCTCCAACCAATCCTATCAGGTCGACTGGACCGAATTCGAGCGCGACCGGAAGGGCAAGGCAACCGGCGAGCACCGCTTCCGCGGCATCGCCACCGTCACGCTGACCCCACCCCAGGACGAGCAAACCATCCGCTTTAATCCAATCGGCCTTTATCTGCGTGATTTCGACTGGACGGCACAATTATGAGACCGGCATGGATTCCGATGCACCTACATAGGAACCGACTTCATACATGCCTGGCTCTCACCGCATCCGCCTGCAGCTTGCTGCTTGCCGACATCAGCGCAAATGCCCAGCCGATGACCGCGAAAGAACGAAAGGGCACGAGCATCTCAAAGCAGTGGCGCGGATCGACCGGCCTCGTGACGCGAGGCGCGGACGGCAAGGTCGTCTTCTTGTTCGGCGAGGTCCAGCCCTCCGTCATGTGTTCGCCGCTCGAGGTCTGCGACATTGAGCTCGAGCCCGGCGAGGTCGTTCGCGATGTGCTGGTTGGGGACACCGTGCGCTGGAAGGTCGAGCCAGCGACGTCTGGAGCGGTCGGCGGACAAGCCATCCACTTGATCGTCAAGCCGTCGGAGCCAGGGCTTGTGACCTCAATGGTGGTAACGACCTCGCGGCGGACCTATCACATCCAGCTCAAGTCGAATGCAAGCCAATATATGGCACGGGTCGGCTTCGAATACCCAGAAGCAGTC
>NZ_JBVVPQ010000073.1:0-34048 GCF_055811695.1 Bradyrhizobium sp. MI1.3
CCCCCCCCCCCCCCCCCCCCCCCCCCCCCCCCCCCCCCCCCCCCCCCCCCCCCCCCCCCCCCCCCCCCCCCCCGCCGGTCTCATTTGTGTTGCCCTGAACGCCGTGTCCCCGTTTCCGTGGCAAAGCCATAGATCAGTGCCAGCCGGTCCAGACATTCACGAAAACGCCGCGCAAAATAGTCGATCCAGCGCTGCGTACGGACGGCGCGACGCTGGCCGATCTCGTCCATGGTCAGGCCCAGCACCAACACGTCGTGCACTAGCGCGGCACCGTCTGTGCCGAGTTCGCGCTCGATCCGGTTCAGCCGCAGCACCGCCTCGCGTTGGCTCTCGGTGACCGGCTCGCGCGTGCGCGCCCCGTCGACATATTCGCGAGTCGGGTCCATTGCCTGAAGGCCTCGTTCGGCCCTCTCCCAATCGTTCTGGAAGGCGCGCCCGCCGCGATACTGTGCCTCGTCGATCTGATGGTGCGCGTGCAGCCGGCCGAGCGGATCGCAGCGGATCGACCGCACGGCCATGATCTTCTCGCCGGGGTCGAGCGCCAGCGGATTGTCCACCTCGACTTCCGCCACCTCCGCATTGAACGGTATCTCACGTGAGCGTCGGTCGTAGACATTCGCCAATTTATAGGACCTGTTGCGTCGGACACGTGCCACTCGGATACTCCTTGCGAAATTGACGATTGAACGGGCGGGCGTCAGGTCAGGCGGCAGAGACCAGCCTCAGCACGACGGGGCCGGCGACGCGGACGGATCCAGCTCCGGCGCGGCGCGTCAGGCGCGCATGCGGCGTGCAATAGCTCGAGCCCGGCTCCCGCGGATGGCCGCAGAAGGTGATCTCCTCCCCGTCCTTGTCGCCGCCATAGGGATAGCGACAGTCCTCGCTAGCGAGTTCGACCAACGGGACCAAGCGGGGCTGGACGCCGACGCAGCGCAACTTGACGGGCGCGGCAGGCTTCATCGCGGATTTCGGCGGCAGGGTCAGCCCCGTGGGGCGGTGCGGCAGGACAAGACAGGCTCCCGACGGCAGCGCCGGGACGATCGACGGGCTCGTCGTCCGTATCTGCACGACCAGCCCGAGCCGCTTGGCGCGGCCGACCACCGCGTTGCGCGTGTAAGCCGTTCCAAACCTTGCGTTAATCCGTCTTCCGATCTCCGCATAAGACATTCCCTTGAGAAAACAGTCGCGAAGCGCGTCGGAGTGCTCCGACGACCAATGGCCCGGTTCCATGCTGCTGTCCTGTGATGCGCCTCCTCCGATCGCACGATCGCGAGGCGGAGCCCACATTCCGATATTCCGAAGTCGAAGTCAAGCGACAATTCTGATATTCATAATTGCATCAATTCCGAATTTCGGATTACAAGAGGCGGGACGATGGACAATCGAGGGAATCACCATGTTGGACGCTGCAATGATCGAACGGGGCCTGGAAAAGACGGGCAAGAGCAAGGGCGGCCTGGCGGCGGCCATGGGCGTTCGCCCCGGCGCTGTCTCGGAGATCCTCGGCGGCGAGCGCCTTGTGAAGGCTTCGGAAATCATCCCGATCATGGAATATCTCGAGCTCAATCTCGCGCCGATCATGGGTCGCGTCGGGGCCGGTGCCGTGATCGAGCCGGATTATGAGCAGGTTCCCCCGGAAGGCCTTGGCGACATCGCGCTGCCCTTTCCGATCATGGAGGAGACCATCGCATTCGAGATCGTGGGCGATTCGATGCTGCCCAAATACGAGAGCGGCGACGTCATCGTGGTCTACAAGGACCAGCGCCATCCGCTGTCGAGCTTCTACGGCGAGGAGGCCGTGGTCCGGCTCAAGACCGGCGAGCGCTATCTGAAGACTATCGAGCGGGGTAAATCCCCCTCCGTCGTCAATCTCACCAGCTTCAATGCCAAGCAGATCGTCGGCGTGAAACTGGAGTGGGTCGGCGAGATCTGCCTGTCCATGCCCAAGGGGCAGCTGGAGCGGTTGCGCGCCAAGTCGGCGCGCCCTCGCAAGCGGAGCAAGTAGGCTGTAATTCCGTTTTTTCGAAATACACCTTGACTTGATTCCGTTTTTCGGAAATACTCTGCCGTGCCCGACCATGGGGCACGGCAGGATCGTTTCATGCAGTATTTCGTCGTGATGATCGACTATGGGCGCCGCGGCCGGGAAGCGGTCGTCGACCCTGAAATCACCAGGCGCGGGGTCATTTCCCGCGTCGCCTCAGGTGAGTATCGGAATATCTCGTTCATCCAGGAGATCGTGGAGAACTCGGTCGAAGACGTGACCGAGGCGATCCTCGCCGAGGCTGTCCTGCCCCGGATCCCGCCCGAAGAAGTCGACCTCCAGGCCCTGCGCCTCGATCACGCCCGCGATCTGCGCAAGCATGAGCGGACGTGACGCAGGCCCAAGCGGCTTGCGCCACAGCCCGTTCGGAGATCACACCGTGAGAACGGTTGATCCCGTGGTCTTGCGCGCGGCGAGATCGGCATGGGCTTTGGCGGCGTCCTTCAGTGGATAGGTCTGGTGCACCTCGATCTTGACCGCGCCGGACTTGACGACGTCGAACAGCTCGCCTGCCATCGCGACCAGGCTTTCACGCTTGGCGGCGTAGGTGAACAGCGTCGGTCGGGTGACGTAGAGCGAGCCCTTCTGCGCGAGCAAACCGAGATTGAGCGGCTCGACAGCGCCGGAGGACGCACCGAACAGCGCGGCGACTCCGAGCGGCGCGAGGCAGTCGAGCGACTTCAAGAACGTATCCTTGCCGACGGAGTCATAGACCACCGGCACCTTTTTGCCGCCAGTGATTTCGTCCACGCGCTTCACGAAATCCTCGTGGCTATAGATGATGACATGGTCGCAGCCATGCGCCTTGGCGAGCTTGGCCTTCTCGTCGTTGCTGACGGTGCCGATCACGGTCGCGCCGAGATGCTTGGCCCACTGGCAGAGAATCAGGCCGACGCCACCGGCGGCCGCATGGAGCAGGATGGTGTCGCCGGCCTTCACGCGATAGGTCTGCCGGATCAGATATTGCGTGGTGAGCCCCTTCAGCATCATCGCCGCCGCGGTCTTGTCGTCGATACTGTCCGGCAGCTTCAGCAGTCGGTCGGCCGGGATCAGCCGCGCCTCGGAATAGGCGCCGAGCGGCGAGGCGCCGTAGGCGACGCGATCGCCCGGCTTCACATCGGTGACACCGGGCCCGACCTCCTCGACGACGCCAGCAGCCTCGCTACCAAGCCCGCTCGGCAGTTGCGCCGGGTAAAGGCCCGAACGGTTGTAGATATCGACGAAGTTGAGACCGACGGCGGTATGGCGGATTCGCGCCTCGCCCGGTCCGGGCTTGCCGACACTGACCTCCTCCCAGACCAGCACTTCCGGACCACCGGTCTTGTGAAAGCGAATGGCATGCGTCATGGGCGTTGCTCCCTTATCGTTGAGGTCAGAGTCCGAATACCGGATCGGGCTTTTGAAATAGGTATTTGGTCCGCCCGTCACAGTACAGAGACGTAACAAGAATGTCACAGCGAACGACAAACCTCCGCTGTTCCGCCTCTGTTCGAAAGAGTTGATGTCGGCCTTGCGCCGGCCGGCAGTAGCCTTCGCGCGGGTTTGGAGGTCGTCTGCGAAGGAGAGCCGAGATGCCAGCTTATGTAAAGCATCATCAGGATATCGAGATCGCGCCTGTGATTTGCCCCGCTTGCATGGGGTTCCTTCCGATGTATGTGCGCGAGGTCGAACCGCATTGGAGTCTTGCCAAGATCGACTTCGTCTATGAATGCGCAGATTGCGGCGCCGAGGTCAGACAGACGATCCGCAAGCCGGAGTTGCTGCGGCACTGATCGCGCGGCCGGTAGCCGCCCAACTATTTGCGTTGAGCGGAAAAAACGCCCATTGGCGCGGGTCTGGCCTCTCCCAAACGAGGCTTGTTCTTTGCCGTGAACGCAGGCAGAACAAGCCTCAATCAAGACCTTTGGGAGCGCCTTCTCGTGGCTGAACAGAAGCCCTCGACAGCGATCGAGGCAGTGGAGAGCGGCCTCGCCGCGCAAGGCTACATCGCGAGCCGGCAGATCGCGACCGCCGTGTATTTGTCGCAACAGATCGAGAAGCCGATCCTGGTCGAAGGGCCCGCGGGCGTCGGCAAGACCGAGCTTGCCAAGGCGATCGCGGCCTGGCGCGGCCTGAAGATGATCCGCCTGCAATGCTACGAAGGCCTCGACGAGGCCAAGGCGCTCTATGAATGGAAATACGCCAAGCAGCTTCTCTACACGCAGATCCTCAAGGACAAGCTCGGCGAAGTCCTGGGCGGCGCGCAGACTCTGCACGCTGCACTTAATCAGCTCCACGATTTCGGCGACGTGTTCTTCTCAAAGGAGTTTGTCGAGCCGCGGCCGCTGCTGCAAGCGCTGGAGCAGCCGGGCGGCTGCGTGCTCCTGATCGACGAGATCGACAAGTCGGATGCGGAGTTCGAATCGTTGCTGCTGGAAATTCTCTCCGATTTCCAGGTCACGATCCCCGAACTCGGCACCGTCTCCGCAATCACGCCGCCAACGGTGATCCTCACCTCCAACAGCGAGCGCGATCTCGGCGATGCCCTGAAGCGGCGCTGCCTGCATCTGCACATCGGCTTCCCCGAGCAGCGGCTCGAGGAGCGCATCGTCGAGAGCCGCGTCCCCAACATCTCGCAGACGCTGCGGCGGCAGATGGTCGGCTTCATCCACGAAATCCGCTCGCTCGACCTGAAGAAGCTGCCTTCAGTCAGCGAGACCATCGACTGGGCGCGCGTGCTGGTGCTCTTGCAGGCCTCGGAGCTCGACACCGAGATCGTCAAGGACACGCTCAACGTGCTCCTGAAATACGAGGCCGACATCGAGGCGGCTCAGCCTCAGATTACGACCTTCATTGCCAAGGCAGCACGATCCAACGTCTTCGGTTGACGCCGATGCGCGAGAATATTCATCGTTTTTTCCGTGCGGCACGGGGCGCCGGCGTCCATGTCTCGCCTGCCGAAAGCATCGATGCGATGCGCGCGGTCGCGCAGGTCGGCGTTTCCGACCGGACCATCCTGCGCGATGCGCTCCTTCTGACGCTCGCCAAGTCGCAGGACGAAAAGCTCGCGCTCGGTGACTGCTTCGACCTGTTCTTCAGCCAGCCGGAGCCGCGGCAGGAACAATCTGAAGCCGACAGCAACGATGTTTCGGAGGACCCGGATCAATCTCCATCATCTGGTGAGGCCAGCGATGCAAGCGGCGGTTCGCCTCCCGCAGAATTGGGCCCCCTCGCGCAGATGCTGCTGTCGCAGGATCGCAACGCGATCACCGCCGCGATCGCCAGCGCCTCAGGTGCGGCCTCCCTGTCCGACATCCGCTACTCCACCCAGCGCGGCATCTTCTCCAGCCGCATCCTCGACGCCATGGGGCTCCAGCGGCTACGCGACGATCTCGACGAGCTGACCCCGACCAATCCCGCACTGGCCGAGCGGCTTCGCGCCGCGCTCGATGCCTTGCGCGAAGCCGTTCGCGACACCGTCGCGCAGGGGCTTGCGCTCTATGCCCGCGAGGAGGCTGAAAACCTCCGCAACGAGATTCTGCGCAACGCGCCGCTTGCCCGCATCGAGCGGCGCCATGTCGCGGAGATGCGCGCTCTCATCCGCCAGATCGCACGGCGCCTGCGCGAGCGCTATTCGAAACCACGCAAGCGCCAACGGCGCGGTCATCTCGACGTCCGCCGCACGCTGCGCCGGAACGCCGCCTGGGGCGGCATCCCCTTTCTCACAGCCTGGAAGCGCAAGCATCGCGACCGGCCGAAGATCGTGGCGCTCTGCGATGTCTCGGGCTCAGTCGCGCAGGTCTCGGATTTCTTCCTGCTCCTGATCCATTCGCTGCACGAGGTCGTCGACGACGTCCATTCCTTCGCCTTCTCCTCGCATCTGATCGAAGTCAGCGACATCCTTGAATCGAAACCGCCGGAAGAGGCGATGGCCGAGATCATGTCCAAGGTCGGCTTCGGCTCCTCCGACTACGGCTCTTCGCTGGTCGATTTCGAGAAGGAGTTCATGAGCGCGCTGACGCCGCAGACCACGGTGATCGTGCTGGGCGATGCCCGCAGCAACAATCTCGATCCGCGCGCCGACATCCTGCGCCGCATCTCGGAGCGCTCGAAACGGCTGGTGTGGCTCAATCCCGAAGGACGTCTCGCCTGGGGCTTTGGCGATTCCGAGATGCCGCGCTATGCGACCTTCTGCAGCGTGGTGCGCCAGTGCGCGACCGCGCAGCAGCTCGAGCGCGCGGTGTCCGATATTGTGGCGACTTATCAGTAGGCCTTACCCACAGCCGACGTCAGTTTCGCACCAGCTCCGTCTGAGCCACATTGCACTCCCGGAAATGATAGGCGATCTCGTCAAGCGCGCGCTGCTCCCATTCTTGAGCTTGCGCAAGCCAGAAAACCCGGCGCTGGAAATCAAGCGCGGCGCGCTCCCGGCACAGGGATTCCTGACTGCGAATTTCGACCAGTCTGTTCATGCACTCCACTCCTGCCGTGTGAAGCTATTCCCCGCGAATCAGCGTAACAAAATCTCCAACCCTTCGTCTCATGATTTCTGTGCATATTGCGACGCAGAATGGGACAGCAGCGCTTCCCGTGCAGTGCGGTTGTTCGCGGACCAACATCAAGCCCACATCATCAATATGTGATCGAGGCTCCGGACGATCCTAGTGATCGAGCGGTCTTAACTCTTGTGGCGCAATGGCGTGCAGCAATTTGTGAAGAGAAGTTCTAAACACCTCACCGAATTCCCGACTCATTGTCGTCGCACGGTCTTCATGCAGCGCCACTAACAGAGGCGCACGAACGGCACTATGGCTTGAGGCAGCATGAGCAGCGACATCGACTTCGATCTTTCGCCAGACCAATGGGAGGTCCTGAAGGCGCTTCGCAACCCGGTGTCGAACGGTCGCCTTTCCAAGGCCTATCTCATCGAGAGCCTCGTCAAGCTCGGTCTTGTCGTCGTCTGCGACGGCGTCCCGGTCATGACCCCGAATGGACGCAAGGTGCTGGTACGCGGATCGTGTCGGCTGCTAGATCTCGCGGCGTGACGCGGCCACCCGCGTGCGGAACGTGACCGTAGGACCGCAAAATCGCCTGTCCAGTGACCGACGGCACCTCGAACGGTTTCCCGGTGCCGATGCGGATGCCCGGTCGCACCGCAAACGCGACCAAATAGACCTCCTCCTCAGCGAAAACCGCGACAATCTGGCACGCTAGTTGCTCCTTTCGACGATCGAGACGTCGTCAAAACGGGGGAGTCACCATGTCGACCATTGCCGCGGCCCCGGCCGCCGAGCCAAAGCCGCTCTACACATCGCTGTTCGTCCAGGTCCTGGCCGCGCTGATCCTCGGCATCATCCTGGGTGTGGCCGCGCCGGATTTTGCCATCTCCCTCAAGATCCTTAGCGACGCCTTCCTGAAGCTGATTTCGATGATCGTGGCGCCGATCGTGTTCTGCGTCGTCGTGCACGGCATTGCCGGCGCGGGCGACCTCAAGAAGGTCGGACGGGTCGGCGTCAAGGCGCTGGTCTATTTCGAGGTGATGACCACAGTCGCGCTCGTGGTAGGTCTCATCCTGGCCTACACTTTCGGCCCCGGCCACGGCATGAACATCGATCCCTCGACGCTGGACGCCAAGGCCCTCAATACCTATGCCGATAACGCCCACAAGCTTCAGGGCGGCGGCATCGGCTCCTTCCTCCTCAACGTAATCCCGAGCACCTCGTTCGACGCGTTGTCGCGCAACGACGTGCTCCAGGTGCTGTTCTTCGCCGTGCTGTTCGGCGTAGGCCTCGCACTGGTCGGCGGCGAGAAGGGCAAGCTCGTCACGTCGATGATCGATGCCGCCTCGACCGTGCTGTTCCGCGTCATGGGGCTTATCGTCCGCGTTGCTCCACTCGGCGTGCTCGGCGCAGTCGCCTACACCGTCGGCAAATACGGCGTCGGCTCGCTCAAGCAGCTCGTCTCACTGGTGGCGCTGTTCTACGTCTCGGTCGGCATCTTCGTGCTGGGCGTGCTCGGCGGCGTCATGGCGCTCGCCGGCATCAACATCCTCAAATTCCTCGCCTACCTGCGCGAGGAGTTGACCATCGTGCTCGCGACCGCCTCGTCCGACGCCGTGCTGCCGCAGATCATGAAGAAGCTGGAGCGGATGGGCGTGAAGGATTCCGTCGTCGGCCTCGTCATCCCGACCGGATATTCCTTCAACCTCGACGCCTTCTCGATCTACCTCACGCTCGCAGTCGTTTTCATCGCGCAGGCGACCAACACGCCGCTGTCCTTCGGCGATCTCCTGCTGGTGCTCGGCGTCTCCCTGATCACCTCGAAGGGCGCGCATGGCGTGCCGGGCTCCGCGATCGTGATTCTGGCGGCGACGCTGAACGCGGTGCCGAGCATCCCTGCGATCGGCCTCGTGCTGGTTTTGTCGGTCGACTGGTTCATCGGCATGGCTCGCGCGGTCGGCAACCTCACCGGCAATTGCGTTGCGACCGTGGTTGTGGCCGCCTGGGAAGGCGACCTTGACCGCGCCAAGGCGGCCAAGGTGCTCGACGGTGGCGAGCTTGTGGACGTGACGGCGGGGTAATGACCGCCGTTCAGTCATTCCACTGGAGGAGCGGCGTTCCATGCGCCCTCCTCCAGACGGAGAGGAAACGCGGAAACCAGGAGTGGGCCACGGCCCCCTTGTAAGCCCAGGTGCGATATTTCAGGCCCTGTTCCGAGATCAGTTCCTGATAGCCGCCGTGGACCTCGGTCGCGGTGCGAATGTCCTTCAGAATTCCCTGGGCGCAGGATCGGTAGGTATCGCTCCCCGAGAATTCGTCATAATCCAGCATGCGATCCGCGAACTCGACGTTGAACGTCGGCCAGGAGGAACGTCCCTGGTAGGCGGGAGCCGCGATCTTGTGGATCATCTTGTTCCGCGGATTATCCGCGGACACCAGGAAGTGGAATGTGCTGGGGATGCGAAAGCGCGGCTCCGCAATGATCAGATCCGCCGTGGCCGCGAACAGCGCGCGCTCGGCCGGCTCGCTCATATCCCAGAAGCCGCGATGCACACTGGCGAAATCCAGCGCGACCGAGGACGCCGGCGAGCCCGTGGGGCCGTCCAGGGAATGCCTGATATAGCCGTCCTTGGCGAACAGGCGGAGGAGGTCCCTCTTGTACTGCGCCAGGTCGCGTCCGAGCCGCCGCTTCAGCTCGTTCTCGTCGACGATTCCGAGCTGCACGCCCCACACGAACGTCGTGTAGACGCAGGCATTGGTGACGAAACGCCTGCGCTCGGCGCGCGTGTCGGTTGCCGCGGAGCGCGGAGCACTGGCGTCGCACAGCAAATAGGTGGAGCCATCATCATTGAACGGTTCGAGCTCGCTTGCGAGCTGGAGGATCGCACGCTTCAGATCGCCGCAATATTCGGCCAGCAGCAGGCGGCCGGCATGCGCGCATTGCGACATCGCCAGATAGGATGACGCTCTCTCCTCGGCCGAGATCATCTGCCGCAGGCCGGCCAGAATGCCGAGCAGCGTATCCGAAGGGCGCGAGAAATAGTTCACGCCGAGATACCGGGCGCGCCCGGCCGGGACGATGGTCGTCGTGACGACGTTGGCGCGAACCGCTTCCAGCAGCAGCCGGACGCTCTTGTCGAGCAGACGAGCCCGGCGCACCGCATCCTGCGAATCCATGATGGTGTCGGGGTCGAGGACGTCGGGATAGAACCAGGCGAAGTCGCGCGGATAGTACGCAGAGGCGTGCGGCGCGCCGGTGACGAGAAAGGACTCAGATACCGCAAAGGCACTGTCCATCGAGTGCCGGTAAAGGTCCTCGATGGACGTGAACGGATGATGCGACTTCCTCAGGAATCGATCACCGAGAAAGTTCACCGCCTGAAGCGCGTTGGCAACGAAGGTCGCCGTCAGGCCTTGGTAAAACCGGTTTCCGCGATGGGATGGAGAAGAGATGCCGCTGTTCATAGGCGCCGTCGAATGGGTCTCGTGGTCCGGCGGGAGGCCGTCGCGGCTCCAGACCTGTCTGATTCGTGTCTCTATCCCGTGACTTGCGGGCTCAGTTTAGCCTTCCCGCGGCCGAAAGTTCTCGATCACGCGCAGCAACACCCGCGCGCCGGCGTCGGCATCGGCGAGCTCGACATGCTCGTCCGGGTGATGGCTGATGCCGCCGCGGCAGCGGACGAAGATCATGGCGACATCGGCAATATCGATCATGGCCATGCCGTCATGCCCGGCCCCGCTCGGCAGCTCGAAGACGGAAAAACCTTCCGCTTTGATCGCCTGCGCGATCTGCTCCTTGAGCCAGGGCGCACAAGGCGCGGTGCGGTTCTCGTGGGTGACGTCGAGCTGAAGCGTCAATTGACGCCGCTTTGCGATGGCTTCGATTTGCCTGACGGCATCGGCGACCGCGCGCTTGCGGTGCATGTCGGTCGGCGCCCGCATGTCGATGGTGAACGACACCTCGCCCGGAATGACGTTGGTCGCGCCGGGCCTCGCCTGGATGTAGCCGACGGTGCCGACCAGCCCGCCTTCGTCGGTGCGGCAAAACTGCTCGATCGCGCCGATGCATTCGGCCGCGCCCGCCAACGCATCGCGCCGGAGCGCCATCGGCACCGTGCCCGCGTGCCCCGCCATGCCGGTCAGCCGCGCGGCAAGCCGTGTCGCGCCCGCGATCGCGGTGACCACCCCGACGGGCAGGTTTTGTGCTTCCAGCACCGGCCCTTGCTCGATGTGCAGCTCGAGATAGGCAAGCAGCTCGCGCCGGGCCCGAGCGGCCGCGCCGATATGATCGGGATCGAGCCCGAACTGCACCAGCGCATCGCGCATGGCGACGCCATCGCTGTCGCGTGTGTTGAGGACGCTTTCGTCAAAAGTGCCGGCTACCGCGCGGCTGCCGAGCAGGGTCGAGGCAAAGCGCACCCCTTCCTCATCCGCAAAACCGACGATTTCGATCGCGAACGGCAGGCGCTTGCCGCGGCGGTTGAGATCGGCGACGCAGGCGATCGCCGTGATCACGCCCAGTGGCCCGTCCCATTTGCCGGCATCGCGGACGGTGTCGTAGTGCGAGCCGAGCATCAGGCAAGGCGCGCCAGGCCGCTCACCTTCGTAGCGCCCGCAGACATTGCCGATCGCGTCGAGACGCGCACTCATGCCGGCGTCGCGCATCCAGCTCAGGATGAGGTCCGCCGCCTTGCGCAGCTCGCTGGTCAGATAGACGCGGGTGAGCTTGTCGCCTTCTTCCGAGATCGCCGCGAGCTCGTTGATCCCTCGCACGATCTCTTCGCCGAGCGAACCATTCTGAACGGCGTTACCAGCAGCCATCTCGGCGAGCTTTCCATCTCTTGGGACCGCGGCGACGGCGGTCCTGGCGGCAATCGATTCAAGTTCGGTGCCAGCGAAATCACGCTGCCGACGCCGGTCCAAGCAGCGCGTGGTTAGCATGGAATGCCGCCGCCGGCAGACCGCCCGGCCCTCGTCATGCACATGTTCAAGCCGGGTAAGACCTGCTTAACTCCATTGCATACAACTATAAAATAATGCCTATAATTTCATCTGCTGCTTTCATGCTCAGGTTCGGAACACATGAAATAACAATATATTTCCAACGACTTATTCGGAAATGCTCTCTCAATAGCCTCTGGCACGAAGCTTGCGACAATTGATCCCGGGCTCCGCCAGACCGGCGCAGCGAGATGAGGCGGTGCATCCGCCAAGGGGAGCAAGCAATGGAATTTGGCAGGATCTCACGACGTCATTTGTTGCAGGGCGGTGCGGCCGTCACCCTCGGTGCGGCGACGGGCATTCGTCCCGTCTTCGCGGCCGAGACCACCATCGGATTCATCTACGTCGGCTCGCGCGACGACTATGGCTACAACCAGGCGCATGCGCAGGGCGCGGCGGCGCTGAAGAAGATTCCCGGCCTCAAAGTCGTGGAAGAAGAGAAGGTGCCCGAGACCGACGCGGTCGAGAAGACGATCGAGTCCATGATCAATCTCGACGGCGCCACCCTGCTCTTCCCGACCTCGTTCGGTTACTACAATCCGCACATGGTCAAGATGGCCAACAAATTCCCGAAGCTGCACTTCGAGCATTGTGGCGGCCTGTGGAGCGACAAGGACCCGAAGAACGCCGGCAGCTATTTCGGCTATATCGATGAAGCCCAGTACATCTCGGGCATCGTCGCCGGCTATAGCTCCAAGAGCGGCAAGCTCGGCTTCGTCGCCGCCAAGCCGATCCCGCAAGTGCTGCGCAACATCAACGCATTCGCGCTCGGCGCGAGGCTTGCCAATCCCAAGGCCACCACGCAGGTCATCTTCACCGGTGACTGGTCGATGCCGGTCAAGGAAGCCGAGGCCACCAACAGCCTGATCGATCAGGGCGTCGACGTCCTCACTTGCCATGTCGACGGTCCGAAGACCATGGTCGAGAACGCCGCGCGTCGGGGCGCCATGGTGTGCGGCTATCACGTCAACCAGTCGCCGCTCGCGCCGAAGGCGTATCTCACGGGCGCCGAGTGGAACTGGGAAGCGCTGTACCCCAAATTCGTCAAGATGATCGCCGCCGGCGAGAGCATCCCGAACTTCTATCGCGGCGGCCTCAAGGAAGAGATCGTCAAGACCTCGCCCTATGGCGAAGCGGTCTCCGCCGAGGCGCGCAAGCACGCCGACGACGTCAAGGCCAAGTTCTTGTCCGGTGACGGCTACGCCATCTTCAAGGGAGGGCTGGTCGACAACAAGGGCAAGACGGTGATCGCGGCCGGCACCGATCGCGGCCAGAAGGACCCCGAACTCGAGAAGATGGACTATCTCGTGGAGGGCGTGGTCGGGGCGACTTCGTGACGGCGGAAGCTGCGGATCCCGTTGAAGCGGTCGGGACAGTTGCCCCGGCCGCCGATCCGGGATTCCTCCAGCGTCACGGCGGAGCGATCGAATATATCCTGATCCCGGGCGCGGCGCTGGCCGGCGCGCTCGTGGTCTTCGGCATCTTCGTCGCGATGTTCGGCAAGAACCCGCTCGACCTCTATTTCTACATGTACTACGGCGCGTTCGGCACCTGGTTCTCATGGCAGAACACGCTGACGCGCGCGGCGCCGCTGATCCTCACCGCGCTCTGCACGGCGCTGCCTGCGCAGCTCGGCATGGTCATCATCGGCGGCGAAGGCGCACTCCTGATCGGCGCGCTGTCGGCAACCGGCGCAGCACTGGTGCTTCAGGGCATGCCGCCGCTGATCGTTCAGATCGCCATGGTCGTCGGCGGCGTGATCGGCGGTGGCCTGTGGGTCATGCTTTCGGGCGCGCTGCGGCAATATCGCGGCGTCAACGAGACGATATCGAGCCTGCTGCTCGTCTATATCGCACTTGCGGTCCTCAACCATCTCGTCGAAGGCGCGATGCGCGACCCCGCCAGCCTCAACAAGCCGTCGACCCGCGAGATCGGCGCGGCCAACATGATCGGATCGATACCTGGCACCGACGTGCATTGGGGTCTGGTGTTCGGCCTGATCGCCGCGATTGCCGCCTATATCCTGATCTATCACACCGTGTTCGGCTTCGCCGCGCGCGTTGCCGGCGGCAACATCCGCGCTGCGAAGATTGTCGGCCTCAATGTCAGCAAGTTGATCCTGACCATCTGCTTCCTTGCCGGCGGCGCCGCGGGCCTTGCCGGCATGGTCGAGGTCGCCGCCGTGCAGGGGCGCACCAACGCCAACCTCGCCGCGGGCTACGGCTTCACAGGGATTCTCGTCGCCTTCCTGGCGCGGCAAAATCCGCTCGCCATTATCCCCGTCGCGATCCTGCTCGGGGGTATCAGCGCCAGCGGCGGGCTGTTGCAGCGCCGCCTCGGATTGCCGGATGCATCCGTGCTGGTGCTGCAAGGCATCATCTTCGTCTTCGTGCTGGCCAGCGATGCGCTCTATGGCCGCATCGGGTTTCTGAAGGGAAAGTCCTGAGATGGCAGACGGCTCGATCGGACTCTGGACCGTCCCACTCGCCGTGCTCGGCGGCGCCATTCGCGTCTCGACGCCGTTCCTGTTCGTGAGCCTGGGCGAATGCATCACCGAGCGCTCCGGCCGCATCAATCTCGGCCTCGAGGGCACGCTGGTGATGGGCGCGATGAGCGCCTACGGCATTTCCTACCTCACGGGATCGCCGTGGCTGGGCGTGCTCGCCGCTGGCATTACCGGCGCGCTTCTGGGCGCCCTGCATGCCGGCATCTGCTCACTGCCGCGCGTCAACGACATTGCGGTCGGCATCGCGCTGATGCTGTTCGGCACCGGCCTAGCTTTCTATCTCGGCAAACCGTTGATCGAGCCGACAGCGCCTCGACTGCCCGCAATCGATTTCGGCTGGTGGAGCGACATTCCGCAGGTACGGGCGGCCCTACGGGTCAACGTGCTGTTCCTGATCGGCGTCGCGCTCGCGCCAATTCTCTACTGGGCCTTCCGGACCACGCGCTGGGGCCTCCTGATCCGCACCGCCGGCGAGAGTTCGGACGCTGCGCGTGCGATGGGCCACTCCGTGCTGCTGATCCGCCTGCGCGCGACCATGGTTGGCGGCTTCCTCGCCGGCATCGGCGGTTCGTTCCTGTCGCTGTTCTATCCCGGAAGCTGGAACGAGGGCCTGTCCTCGGGCCAAGGCATCACGGCCGTGGCGCTCGTGATCTTCGCACGCTGGGACCCTTTGCTGTGTCTGTGGGCCTCGCTCGCCTTCGGCGGCGCCGCGGCGCTGGGCCCGGCGCTGCAATCGGTCGGCGTCACCTCCGGCTACCACCTCTTCAACGCAGCACCCTACATCCTGACGCTGGCGATCATGATCATCACCTGCTCGCCGAAACGCACGCTGACCGGAGCCCCGGCCGAATTGTCGATCACCCGCTAGGAAGCGAAATCATGCCCGAGCGCACCATCAAGTCCGAGCCCTATGCTTGGCCCTATAACGGCGATCTGCGCCCCGAGAACACCGCGCTCATCATCATCGACATGCAGACAGATTTCTGCGGCGTCGGCGGCTATGTCGACAAGATGGGCTATGACCTGTCCCTAACGCGGGCGCCGATCGAGCCGATCAAGAAACTGCTCGCGGCAATGCGGAGCCAAGGCTTTCACATCATCCATACCCGCGAAGGCCACCGCCCCGATCTCTCGGATTTGCCCGCCAACAAGCGCTGGCGTTCCCGGCAGATCGGCGCCGGCATTGGCGATCCCGGCCCGTGCGGCCGCATCCTGGTGCGCGGCGAGCCCGGGTGGGACATCATCCCGGAGCTCGCGCCGCTGCCTGGCGAACCCATCATCGACAAACCCGGCAAGGGCTCGTTCTGCGCCACCGATCTGGAGCTGATTCTGCGCGTGCGCGGCATCGAGAACATCGTGCTCACCGGGATCACCACCGACGTTTGCGTTCACACCACCATGCGTGAGGCCAACGACCGCGGCTTCGAATGCGTGCTGTTGCATGACTGCTGCGGTGCGACCGACAAGAGCAATCACGAGCACGCGCTGAAGATGATCAAGATGCAGGGCGGCGTGTTCGGTGCGGTCTCGACCTCCGACGCTTTCATCGGAGCGATTTCGTGATCGTCGGCGAAACGCCGCCGCCCTCGGGCGCCTTCGGCATCGATGCCATCGCCATGACCATGCGCTTCGGTGATTTCCTGGCGCTGGACAATGTCGCGCTGAAAGTGCGCCCGGGTTCGTTCCATGCGCTGCTCGGCGAGAACGGCGCCGGCAAGTCGACCCTCGTCAAATGCATCATGGGCTACTATCACGCCACCGAAGGCGACATCCTCGTCGGGGGGCGCGAGCAGGCGATCGGCAATCCGAAGGACGCCCACGCCCTCGGCCTCGGCATGGTCTACCAGCATTTCACGCTGGTGCCGGCGATGACGGTCGCCGAAAATCTGGTACTGGCGCGCGACGACGTGCCGGCTGTCGTGAACTGGCCGAAAGAGATGAAGGAGCTCGAGACCTTTCTCGCGCGTATGCCGTTCAAGGTCCCGCTCAGCGCAAAAGTCTCCGACATCTCGGCCGGTGAACGGCAGAAGTGCGAGATCCTCAAGCAGCTCTACCTGAAGCGCCGCTTCCTGATCCTGGACGAGCCGACTTCGGTTCTGACCCCGGCGGAAGCAGACGAAGTGCTCGGCATGCTCCGCGACATGGTCGTCAAGGGCGAGCTCACCATCCTGATGATCACGCACAAGTTCCGCGAGGTCATGGCCTTCGCCGACGACGTCACGATCCTGCGCCGCGGCAAGCTCGCCGGCGCCGGCAAGGTTTCCGAACTGACGCCGGACGCGATGGCGCGCACCATGATCGGCGCCGAGGAGCTGACGGTACAGCCGCCGCGCACCGGTGAGGCTGGCAAGGCGAGGCTGGAGCTGGCGAAGATGCGCGCGCGCGACGACGCCGGCGCCATCGCCGTGCACGACGTCTCCCTCACGGTCCGTGCCGGCGAGATCGTCGGCATCGCCGGCGTCTCCGGCAACGGCCAGCGCCAGCTCGTCGAGGTGCTGGCCGGGCAGCGCGAAGCTGAAAGTGGCGAGATCCGCGTCGCCGGCGATCCCTATCATGCCAGCCGCGAGGAGATGCGGCGGCACAATATGTCGCTCCTGCCGGAGGAGCCGCTGAAGAACGCCTGTGTCGGCGGCATGAGTGTCGCCGACAACATCGCCTTCCGCGAGTTCGACCGCGCGCCCTTCGCAAGCGGCGGCTGGTGGCTCAACCGCGGCGCCTTCCGCGTCGACGCCGGGAAGAAGATCGCCCAGTACAAGATCAAGACCCGCACGCCTGACACGCCGATCTCGGCATTGTCGGGCGGCAATGTCCAGCGCGCCGTGCTGGCCCGCGAGCTCGGCGGCGACGTCGAGGTGCTGATCGCAGCCAATCCCTGTTTCGGGCTCGATTTCGCAGCGGTGGCGCAAATCCATGCCGAGATCATGGCCGCGCGTAACCGCGGCGCCGCGGTGCTGTTGGTCAGCGAGGACCTCGACGAACTCCTTGAACTCTCCGATCGGCTGGTGGTGATGTTCCACGGCGAATTCGTGTATGAAGCACGGACCAGCGAAGCCGATCTGACCGTTGTCGGCCGGCATATGGCGGGGCATTGACCAGGGAAGAGCGATGAGCGGCGGGTCCGAGCGCGACGAGCACTTCCTCCGCCTTTCGTTTGCGGTCGCCCGCCGTTCCCTCACCCACGGCAATCATCCCTTCGGTTGCATCGTCGTCGATGCTGAAGGCAAGATGCTGATCGAGGCCGAGAACGGCTACATGCCGGATCACGACGGCACCGCGCATGCCGAGCGCCTCGCCGCCACGCAGGCCTGCCGCACGCTCGGACGCGAGGTGTTGGCGAAGGCCACGCTCTATTCCTCCGCCGAGCCCTGCGCGATGTGCGCCGGCGCGATCTACTGGGCCGGCATCGGTCGTGTCGTCTATGGGCTCAGCGAGCACCGCCTGCGCGGCATCACCGGCGATCATCCGGAGAACCCGACGCTCGACCTGCCCTGTCGCGAGGTCTTTGCCAGTGGCCAGCGGCCGACAGAGGTTGCGGGGCCGCTGCTCGAAGACGAGGCCGAAGCGCTGCACGATGGCGTGTGGACGAAGTAGCAAACACCAATTCAATTTCGTAGAGCGCGCCGACGGCTCATCCCCTACGTTCCTACCCACAAACGAAGATGACGCCGCGGAGGTTTGACGCGGCGCCATCGTCGTTCACCTGAAGCGTGTCAGGTGGCTAGAACTTCACAGTGACACCGGAGTAGAGCGAGGACTCGGTGCAGGAGCCGGTGCTCACCCTCGCGCCACCGGCCAGGGTGGTGCAGGCCACGGCGTTGTTGTGATCGAGGCCGAACTTGTTCTGCCAATAGCGGTAGGCGACCCAGACGTCCACGAAGTGCGAGTACTTCTCACCCCAAACCGCCTTCGAAGCATCGAGGGTCAGGCGGATCGGCTCGGAGTTGAACTCGACCTTGGTGGGATAGACGCCGTTGGCGACGCTGGCGGGAAGCGGCTCAGTGTCGGTGCCCTTCTTGCCGTACCACGCCGCGCGGCCGCTGATCGAGAAATACTGCATGTTCTGCGGCAGGAAGCCGAGGTCCATATAGTAGTTGGTTTCGATCGCCCAGGTCGGCTTGAACGACGTGTTGCCGTCGGCAATACACGGAGCGGACCAACCGGCGCCGCACTGCGAGAAGGAGTTGTGGTTGGCGAACTCCCAGTACACGAGCGGCGCGACGTTGAAGTAGCCCTTATAGGGAAGATCGAAGGCGAACTGCAGACCGGCGACGACGTCGCGCTTGGCGGCGCCGAAATACCGGTTCTCCGTGTTGGCATCCATGCCAACCTCGAACGAGATGTTATGCAGCGGGCCCTGCGTGAAGGCCTTGGTGTTGAAGATCTCGTTCCAGCCGAAGGTCGAGCGGAAAAGGCCGTAGATTTCTGTCGCGCCGGCACAGCTCGTCGGCGTCGCTGCGAAGCCCGCAGCCGGCGAAACGACCACGCCTGTGGCGGTACACGGGCCTGCCGGATCGTTGTGATCCGACTTGAACATCGAGATGGTGAAGAAATTGGTGCCGTAGGTCCAGGCATCGAAGTGGGTGAAGGAGTAGACCTGCTTCGTCGTCTTGGCGTTGATCACGCCGTTGGTGTTGGTGAACGCACCGGGCTGCGAGGCATTGAAGATATAGGAGAAGGTGACGCGGTCGTCGATCACCAGGAAGAACGGAAGGTCGGCCGCTTTCTTGGCAGCCTTGACCGGCAGATCCGCCGCCTGCGCCAGGCCACTGGTAGCAACCGTAGCAAGTGACAGCGCGCCTGCTGCAATTGCCTTGAAACGAAACGACATCCTGAATACCCCCAAGTTTGGACACGTAAAAATGAACGTCCCTTGGGTGCGACACTTGCGCCGATCTCCCGGAGTGAGAAGCCTCAACTTGTTTCAAGGTATGCCGCTTGTTTGCACAGGGCGCTGCGTTTCACCGCCGGATTTGGAAGGCCAAAGTCACCGCCACGCCGTCGGGCGAGAGTGGCCATTGCCGGATATTCCCATTTGATTTCGCTCGCCTTTTCATGTCGGCCGGACAATGCAGACAAGATGGGCGGGAGCCACTGTCGAGGTGTTCGCAAATGCATACGCTCGATGGCGCGTCTCTGCTCAACTTCACGCCAAGCCTGCATAGCGGGTTCCGATTTGGCTTGAGCCGTCACAAATTTGCAACAGGCGTTACACGCAAGCCGTGACTGCCAAGGCTGCTCGGAAGGTATCCGAGGACGATCGCCACTGGCGAGAGCCGCGACTCGCCGACACCTCGTGCTGCCGAAGCGTTGAGCAAGGGATGACGCTTTTTCACACCTTACGCGGCGGTTCAAACTAGCTCAGTATTGAGGCACTTCTCCCCATGCAAGCGCATCAGCGAATGTTGGACTCAACGACTAACGGCCTGCATTCCGGCGAGTCCCCGCTCCTCAGGACGATCGGGCTTACCAAGCGCTATGGGGATTTCCTCGCCAACGACGCCATCGACATCGATATCTGGCCAACGGAAATCCACGCGCTGCTGGGCGAGAACGGTGCCGGCAAGTCGACGCTGGTCAAGGCGATTTACGGGCTGATCCAGCCCAGCGCCGGCCAGATTTGTTGGCAGGGCCAGCCGATCGTGCTGTCCGGTCCCTCGGAGGCGCGCAGCCGCGGCATCGGCATGGTGTTCCAGCATTTCTCGTTGTTCGACAATCTCACCGTCGCCGAGAACGTTGCGCTCGGCCTCGACGGGAAAGAATCTTTCAAGGACATGTCGGCGCGGCTTGAGCAGGTGTCGAAGACTTATGGTCTGCCGCTCGATCCTAAACGCGAGGTCTGGCAATTGTCGGTCGGCGAGCGCCAGCGCATCGAGATCGTCCGCGCGCTGATGCAGGATCCGCAATTCCTGATCCTTGACGAGCCCACCGCGGTGCTGACGCCACAGGAAGCCGACCAGCTCTTCGTCGTGCTGGAGCGGCTCAAGGCCGAAGGTCGCGCCATCCTCTATATCAGCCACAAGCTCGAAGAGGTGAAGCGCCTGTGCGACACGGCAACGATCCTGCGCGGCGGCAAGAAGGTGGAGACCTGCAATCCCAGGCTTGAGACCGCCGCTTCGCTCGCGCGCATGATGGTCGGCGGCGAGATCAAGGAGGTGAAGGCGGCCGCCGGCCGGCAGACCACGGTGCCGCGCCTCGTCGTCAACGATCTCTCGCTCGCCCCCGGCGAGGCGCATGGCGTGCGGCTCGAGCACATCTCGTTCGAGTTGAAAGGCGGCGAGATCCTCGGCATCGCCGGGGTCGCCGGCAACGGCCAAGACGAACTGTTCGCCGCGCTGTCCGGCGAACGCCTGTCGAAGGATCCCGGCACGATCGTGATCGAAGGCCTTGCTGCCGGCCATCTCTCGATCACGCAGCGCCGCAAGCTCGGCGCGGCTTTCGTTCCCGAGGAGCGGCTCGGCCACGGCACCGCGCCGCGCATGAAACTTTCGGAGAATGCGCTGCTCACCGGGCACGCCGCCAGCGGCATGGTCCATCACGGCTTCATCGATACTGCGGCCACCCTGAAGACGGTCGACCGCGCAACCGAGACCTTCGACGTCCGCAAGGCCAAGCGCGATCCGGAAGCAGCATCCCTCTCCGGCGGCAATTTGCAAAAATTCATCGTGGGACGCGAGATCCTGCGCAATCCCGCGGTACTGGTGGTGAGCCAGCCGACCTGGGGCGTCGACGCCGGTGCGGCCGCCGTCATCCGCCAAGCGCTGCTTGATCTCGCAACCGCAGGCGCTGCCGTGCTCGTGACCAGCCAGGACCTCGACGAGCTCGCGGAAATCGCCGACCGCATCGCCGTGATGTTCCATGGCCATCTATCTGCACCGCTCGCCACCAGCGAGGCGACGCGCGAAAAACTCGGCCTGTTGATGGGCGGCAGCACGCTGGAGACGAAAGAGGCCGCGCATGCAGTTGGTGCTTGAGAAGCGCGTCGAGCGCTCCAACACGATCGCGCTGGTCTCTCCGCTGATCGCGATCGGCCTCACGATCGTGACCATGGTTATCCTGTTCGCGATCCTCGGCAAGAATCCGCTGCTTGCTTTGCACGCCTATTTCATCGCGCCTTTGACCGACAGCTATTCGCTGCAGGAAATCGCGGTGAAGGCGACACCGTTGGTGATGATCGCAATCGGGCTGTCGCTCTGCTATCTCGCCAATGCCTGGAACATCGGTGCCGAAGGGCAATTCCTGATCGGAGCGGTCGCCGGAAGCTGGATTGCGGTGAAGACGCAGGGCACCGACGCCGGCGTCTGGGTGCTGCCGGTCATGCTCGTGCTCGCCGCCGCCGCAGGCGCGCTCTACGCGCTGATCCCGGCAATCTGCAAGGTGAAGTTCGGCGCCAGCGAGATCCTGACCAGCCTGATGCTGGTCTATGTCGCCGATCTCTTCCTCGACTATCTCGTGCGCGGCCCCTGGCGCGATCCGCACGGTTTCAACTTCCCGACCACCGCCGAGTTCGATCCGGTCGCAACGGTGCCGCTGCTGATCGAAGGCGGCCGGCTGCATCTTGGCTCCATCATCGCCCTTCTTGTCGTCGCGGCGGTGGCGATCCTGCTCGGGCGAACGATCAAGGGATTCGAGATTCGCGTGGTCGGTGCGGCGCCCCGCGCCGCGCGGTTCGGCGGCTTCAATTCCAACCAGTTGGTCATCCTGACCTTCGCCGTCTCGGGCGCGCTGGCGGGTCTCGCCGGCATCATCGAGGTCGCGGGTCCGGTCGGGCATCTCCAGCCCGGCATCTCGCCGGGTTACGGTTTTACCGCGATCATCGTCGCCTTTCTCGGCCGGCTGAACCCGCTTGGAATATTAATTGCAGGCCTTTTTCTCGCGTTGACCTTTATCGGCGGCGAGCAGGCGCAGATCGCGATGAAGATCCCGTTGGACGTCACCAAAGTTTTTCAAGGCATCCTGCTGTTCTACGTGCTCGCCTGCGATTCCCTCATTCTCTACCGCTTCAAGCTGGTTTTCCCGAACCGACAGGTGGCTCGTGGAACTCATTGAAGCCATCGTCCTCGCGGTGCTCGCCGCCTCGACGCCGCTCCTGATCGCGGCGACCGGCGAGCTCGTGACCGAACGATCCGGCGTGCTCAATCTCGGCGTCGAGGGCATGATGATCGTCGGCGCCGCGTGTGGCTTTGCAGGTGCTTGGCTGACCGGCTCGATCTTTATTGGCGCACTGTTCGGGATCGTCGCTGGCACCTTGATGTCACTGGTCTTCGCGCTGATGGCGCTCGGGCTTGCGGTCAACCAGGTTGCGACAGGGCTGGCGCTGACCATCCTGGGCGTCGGACTCTCCGGCCTGATCGGCGCCGGTTTCGTCGGCGAGCGCATCACGCCGGCGCTGCATCTCAACATTCCCGGCCTCACGGATATTCCGCTGGTCGGCCGCGTGTTGTTCGGCGAGGACGCCTTCGTCTATTTCTCGCTGGCGCTGGTCGCCGGCGTCTGGTGGTTCCTGTACCGCACGCGGCCAGGATTGATCCTGCGCTCCTGCGGCGACAACCACGTGTCTGCGCATGCACTCGGCTACCCCGTGCTGCGCATCCGCACCTTCGCCGTGATGTTCGGCGGCGCCTGCGCCGGACTTGCCGGCGCTTATCTGCCGCTCGCCTATACGCCGTTCTTCATTCCGGGCATGACCGCAGGCCGCGGCTGGATCGCGCTGGCGCTGGTGGTGTTCTCGTCCTGGCGTCCGGGCCGCCTCGTGGTCGGCGCGTATCTATTCGGCGCGGTGACGATCCTGCAGCTGCACGCGCAGGGCTGGGGCGTCGGCATTCCCTCGCAGTTGATGTCGGCGCTGCCTTACCTTGCGACTGTCATCGTCCTGGTCCTGCTCTCCCGCGCGCGCACGGGCGGATCCACCGCACCGGCTGCGCTTGGCACCGTGTTCGTGCCTGACCGCTAGCGTTTCATTTCCGGGGCGGGCGCGATGGGGCGCGCACGTTGCGGATCGTGGCTTTCCCCTGATGTTTGGAGATTGATGATGAGGAAATCACTTCTTGCGCTGACTGCCGGGCTCTTGCTTGCCGGGAGCGTCAGTGCAGCCTCCGCCGCCGACAAGCTGAAAGTCGGATTTATCTACCTCGGCCCGGTCGGTGACCTCGGCTGGACCTATCAGCATGAGCTGGCACGCCAGGCCCTGGTGAAGGAGCTCGGCGACAAGATCGAGACCACTTTTCTCGAAAACGTGCCTGAGGGCCCCGACGCCGAACGCTCCATCGAGCAGCTCGTCCGCGCCGGCAACAAGCTGATCTTCACCACCTCGTTCGGCTACATGGATCCGACGCTGAAGGTCGCGAAGAAATATCCGAACGTGCATTTCGAGCACGCGACCGGATACAAGCGCAACCCGAACATGTCGACCTATTCGGCCAAATGGTTCCAGGGCCGCTACATCCAGGGCCTGATCGCGGCCAAGATGTCGAAGTCCGGCGTGCTCGGCTATATCGGCTCGTTCCCGATTCCCGAGGTCGTCTCCGGCATCAACGCGACGATCCTCGCCGCGCAGACCATCAACCCGAACATCAAGGTCAAGATCATCTGGGCCAACACCTGGTTCGACCCGGGCAAGGAGGCCGACGCCGCCAAGGCGCTGATCGACCAGGGCGCGGATGTGATCATGCAGCACACGGATTCGCCCGCGGCAATGCAGATCGCCAGCGAACGCGGCAAGCTCGCCTTCGGCCAGGATTCCGAGATGATCAAGTTCGGGCCGAAGACCCAGCTGACCTCGATCCTCGATACCTGGGGTCCCTACTACATCGCCCGGGTCAAGGCCGAGCTCGACGGAACCTGGAAATCCGAGGACAGCTGGGGCGGCCTCGACAGCCACATGTTCGCGATGGCACCTTACACCAACATGCCTGACGACGTGAAGAAGATCGCCGAGGATGCCCAGGCCGCGATCACCGCGGGCAAGCTGCATCCGTTCA
Organism: Bradyrhizobium sp. MI1.3; assembly: GCF_055811695.1. Taxonomy (NCBI): domain Bacteria; kingdom Pseudomonadati; phylum Pseudomonadota; class Alphaproteobacteria; order Hyphomicrobiales; family Nitrobacteraceae; genus Bradyrhizobium; species Bradyrhizobium sp. MI1.3. The sequence goes on from NZ_JBVVPQ010000073.1 coordinate 24,007, forward strand.
AGTGCCCGGTCCTTGGGCAGGACGGCAAGCCTGTCGAGTGCAAGGGCGGCGCCAATCTCGACGACGGCCAGATCCTCGGCATGAATTTCTATGTCAAAGGCATCGACGACAAGCTGCCGGGCAAGTAGCACGCTTCTTGCATCGCCTAAATCACCTGCTCCTCCCGGAGGAGGTTCGGAGGGGGTGGCCAGAAGCACCCGGCACTTGTGGTCGCCCCCTCTTTCTATCTTCGCCTGGACGTTATCTGGCCTGCATGGCCCGCGCCGCCGAACTGTGGCGGTGGATGAGGTCTGCCACATCGAGGCCGGGGATCGCGCCGTCGATAACGGCCCATTTCCCTGCCACCATCACCCGATCGGCCCGATGCGCCCCGCACAGGACGACCGCGGCCAGGGGATCGCCATGGCCGGAGAAGCGTAGCTCGTCGAGCCTGAACAGCGCGAGATCGGCCGCCTTGCCGACGGCGATGTCGCCGAGTTCCGGCCGGCCGACGCAGGCCGCCGAGCCCTTGGTGGCCCAGCGCAGCGCATCCTTATGACTGACCTTCGTCACCCCGTAGCGCGCCCGCTGTAGCAGGAACGCAGCCCGGACCTCCTGCATCAGGTTCGATCCATCGTTCGAGGCCGAGCCATCGACGCCGATGCCGATGCCCACACCGGCCTCCTCCATTTCGCAGACGGGGCAGCAGCCGGAGGCCAGAAGCTGGTTGCTGCAGGCGCAATGACTGATCGTCGTCTTCGCCTTGCCGAGCCGCTTCATCTCGTCTGCATTGAAGAAGATGCCATGGGCGAGCCACGTCCGCGCATTGAGCCAGCCGCATTGTTCGAGATAGTCGAGCGGACGGCAGCCATACATCTCCTGGCAGAATTTGTTCTCGTCCTCGGTCTCGGCCAGATGGGTATGCAGGCGCACATCGAGCTTGTCGGCGAGATCGGCGGTGGCGCGCATCAGGGACGTCGTCACCGAGAACGGCGAGCAAGGTGCGAGCGCGATCTGCACCATCGCATCCGCGCCGCGCTGGTGGTGCCTGGCGACCACACGCGCGCTGTCGGCGAGGATGGTGTCCTCATCCTGCACGACGCTATCGGGCGGCAGACCGCCGTCGCGCTGCGACAGGTTCATCGAACCGCGCGTGAGCAGCACGCGCACGCCGAGCCGCCTGGCCACCGCCACCTCGATATCGACGGCGTCTTCGAGCCCCGCCGGAAAAACATAGTGATGATCCGTCGTGGTGGTGCAGCCCGACAGCAACAGTTCGGACATCGCCACCGTGACACCAAGCTTAAGCCGCTCCGGCGTCAGCTTCGCCCACACCGGATAGAGCGCCTGGAGCCAGGGAAACAGCTCGCGGTCCATCGCCGCCGGCAGCGCCCGCGTCAGCGTCTGGTAGAAATGGTGATGGGTGTTGATCAGGCCCGGCAGCACGACATGCTCGCCCGCATCGAACACCGCCACATCTGCGGTCGCAGGCGTGCCGCCGGCCGGCACGAGCTCAACGATCCGGCCATCTCTGACCACGATCCCGCGTTCGGCACCGTCGGCGAGGATGGCCAGTGGATCCCTGATCCAGGTCGGTTTTGCATCGTTCATGATCCTGTTTCCCCTCACATCCGTTGACGACAGGCCAACAAGGCTGCATCACGGCCCGATCACCTTCATGCTAGGAGTTGTTTGTTGCGACTTGGCTCCGGTCTTGCAAGACTCATCTCTACGATTCACCGGGCGGAAGCTCTGGCGCAACCATGGATTTGAATACCATCACAGCGGTCGCCCATCCGCAAACGCGCGCGCAGCTGCCCGTTTGGACGCCAGGTGATGCTTGGCTCGCGGGCGGCACCTGGCTGTTCTCGGAGCCGCAAGTTCACCTGACTCGGCTCATCGATCTCACCGACCTGAAATGGCCGGCGCTGACGGTCACCGAGAGCCATCTCAGCATCGCAGCCACCTGCACCGTCGCGCAGCTCGATGGATTCGCCTGCCCACCCGACTGGTTCGCGGCACCGCTGATCAACCAGTGCTGCCGCGCCTTCCTGGCTTCGTTCAAGATCTGGAAGACGGCGACCGTCGGCGGCAATCTCTGCATGTCGCTTCCGGCGGGACCGATGATCTCGCTCACCGCTGCGTTGGACGGCGTCTGCACGATCTGGAAGGCCGGCGGCGGCGAACAGATGATGCCCGTCATCGATTTCGTCATCGGCGACCAACACAACCGTCTGGCACCGGGGGACCTGCTCCGGCAGATCGATATTCCGATCGCCGCGTTGAAACGTCGTACGGCCTTCCGCCAGATCTCGCTGGCGCCGGTCGGCCGCTCGGCGGCGCTCCTGATCGGCAGTCTGGATGCCGATGGCACGCTGACGCTCACGGTCACCGCCTCGACGGTGCGGCCGATCCGGTTGTCCTTTCGCGAGGTCCCCGACACGAAAGCGCTTCGCGATTCCATCGCGCAGCAGATCACGGACGATCTCTACCATACCGACATCCACGGTAAGCCGCTCTGGCGCAAGCACATGACACTGCGGCTCGCCGAAGAGATCCGCGACGAACTCCTCGGAGCACCGCCGGCATGAGCTTCGAGGTTAATGGCACGACGTTTCCACAGGAGCCGCGCGCCGGCCAGTGCCTGCGCACGTTTCTGCGCGAGCTCGGCCATTTCGGCGTGAAGAAGGGCTGCGACGCCGGCGATTGCGGCGCCTGCACCGTGCTGCTGGACGGCGAGCCGGTGCATAGCTGTCTGATCCCGGCGTTCCGCGCCGACGGGCGCGCGGTCACGACGATCGAAGGCCTCGGCGGTGACAGCGGCGCGCATCCGATGCAGCAGGCTTTCCTCGATGCGCAGGGCTTTCAATGCGGCTTTTGCACCGCCGGCATGATCCTGACCTGCACCTCGCTGAACCAGGCGCAGCGCACCGATCTCGGCGTCGCGCTGAAGGGCAATATCTGCCGCTGCACCGGCTATCGCGCGATCGAGGACGCGCTGCTCGGCAAGACCAATGTCGAGGCGGGCGTCGAAGCCGGCGCCGCATTCGGCCGCAGCCTGCCGGCGCCAGCTGGCCCCGATGTCGTGCGCGGCAAGGCGCGCTACACGTTCGACACGCAGATCGACGGCCTGCTGCATATCAAGCTGCTCCGTTCGCCGCACGCCCACGCGAGGATCGTCGCGATCGACAAGTCGGAAGCGCTGAGCGTTCCCGGCGTGCACGCGGTACTGACGCATGAGGATGCGCCAACCACTCTGATGTCGACCGCGCGGCATGAGAAGGACTGGATGGATCCCGAGGATACCCGTGTTCTCGACGACATCGTCCGCTTCATCGGCCAGAAGGTCGCCGCCGTGGTCGCAGACAGCGAAGCCGCGGCCGAGGACGCATGCCGCCGGCTGAAGGTCAGTTACGAGATTTTGCCCGCGCTGGTCGATCCGGAGCAGGCGATGGCGCCCGGCGCGCCCGTCATTCATCCCGATCGCACCACCGCGAACCGCATCGCCTATGCCCAGCGCAACCTCGCTGCGGAGACGCATGGCGAATTCGGCGACGTGGCGGCTGCGCTCGCGACATCCGCCGCCACCTTCGAGGGCACCTTCCATAGTCACCGTGTGCAGCATGCCGCTTTGGAAACTCATGGCGGCCTCGCCTGGCTCGATGCTTCCGGCGTGCTCAATGTCCGCACCTCGACGCAGGTGCCGTTCCTGACCCGACGCGCGCTGTCTGATATCTTCGAGCTTCCCATGGACAAGGTCCGCGTCTTCTGCGAGCGCGTCGGCGGCGGCTTTGGTGGCAAGCAGGAGATGTTCGTCGAAGACATTCTGGCGCTCGCCGCGCTCAAGACCGGACGGCCGGTGAAGCTGGAGCTCACCCGCGAGGAGCAGTTCATCGCAACCTCGACGCGGCATCCGATGCGGGTCCACGTCAGGGCCGGTGCCGACGCGAACGGCAAGCTCACGGCGCTCCAGCTCGACGTGCTCTCCAACACCGGCGCCTACGGCAATCACGCCGGCCCAGTGATGTTCCACTCGCTGGCCGAATCCATCAGCGTCTACAATTGCCCGAACAAGCGGGTCGACGGCTACGCGGTCTACACCAATACGGTGCCGGCAGGCGCGTTTCGCGGTTATGGTCTGCCGCAAACACTCATCGCGGTCGAGGCCGCGATCGACGAATTGGCCAAGCAGCTCGGCATCAACCCTTACGAGATGCGCCGGCGCAACGTCGTCAAGCCCGGCGATCCCATGGTGTCGCCGCCGCCGTCGGAATTCCACGATGTGCACTACGGCTCCTACGGGCTCGACCAGTGCCTCGACCTCGTCGAGCGCGCGATGCAGGCTGATGGTCCACAGCCGGACCTATCGCCGGAGTGGCTGATCGGCGACGGCGTCGCGCTGACCATGATCGACACGGTGCCCCCGGCGGGCCATCTCGCGGATGCGATGGTCACGCTCAACGACGACGCCAGCTTCGATCTCACCGTCGGCACCGCCGAATTCGGCAACGGCACCAGCACCGTGCACCGGCAGATCGCGGCAACCACGCTTGCGACCACCGTCGACCGCATTCGCCTGCGCCAATCCGACACCGCCCATGGCGGCCACGACACCGGCGCCTATGGCAGCGCCGGCATGTTCGTGGCAGGCAAGGCGACGCATGCCGCAGCCATGCAGCTTGCGACCGAGCTGAAGGCGGCCGCCGCCGGCGCATGGCTCTGCGACGTCGGCAGTTGCACGCTCGAGAGCGAAGCCGTCGTCAGTGGCGTGCGGCGCATGTCCTTTGTGGAGCTGGCAAGGCTCGCGCGCGAACGCGGACAGCCGTTCGCAGGCGCCGGCAATTCCGGCGGCACGCCGCGTTCGGTCGGCTTCAACGTGCAGGGTTTTCGCGTCGCCGTGAACAAGGCCACTGGCGAGCTCCGGATTCTCAGGAGCGTGCACGCAGCGGACGCCGGCGTCGTGGCCAATCCCATGCAGTGCCGTGGTCAGGTCGAAGGCGGTGTTGCGCAGGCGCTCGGTGCCGCGCTCTACGAGGAGATGGTGATCGATGCGGATGGCCGCGTCGCCAACCCCAAATTCCGAGACTACCACCTGCCCTCCTTCGCCGATGTGCCCCGCACCGAGGTCTTCTTCGCCGAGACCTCCGACACGATCGGCCCGCTGGGGGCGAAGTCGATGAGCGAGAGTCCGTACAATCCGGTCGCCGCCGCGCTCGGCAACGCGATTGCCGATGCCACCGGCATCCGCTTCACTGCGCCGCCCTTCAAGCCGGACCGGTTGTTTCCGGCGCTGCACGATAAGTTTGGATAGGCATATTTCGGGGGATTAATCCATGAGCAGCGAAGTCCATCCCGTCGACGAGGTCCTGCCGGTCCCGCGCCTGCTGGCGCTCGGGCTTCAGCATGTGCTGGTGATGTATGCCGGCGCGGTCGCGGTGCCCCTGATCATCGGGCGCGCGCTGAAGCTGCCGCCGGAGGATGTCGCCTTCCTGATCAGCGCCGACCTGTTCGCCTGCGGACTTGCGACGCTGGTGCAATGCCTCGGTCTTCCCGGTGTCGGCATCCGCCTGCCTGTGATGATGGGCGTGACGTTCGCATCCGTCGGTCCGATGCTGTCGATGGCGGCTTCACCTGAGATCGGCCTGCTCGGCATCTACGGTTCAGTGATCGCCGCCGGCCTGTTCGGCATCGTCGCGGCGCCGTTCGTCAGCCGGCTGCTACCGCTGTTCCCGCCCGTCGTCACCGGCAGCATCATTCTCGTCATCGGCATCTCCCTGATGCGGGTCGGCATCAACTGGGCCGGCGGCGGCCTGCCGACGCTGACGAAGGTGGTCGACGGCGTCGCCGGCAGCTTTCCCAATCCGGCCTACGGACAGCTGCAGGGACTTGGCATCTCGCTGTTCGTGCTGCTGTTCATTCTCGGCTTGATCAAATGGGGCACCGGCTTCCTCGCCAACGTCGCCGTGCTGCTTGGCATCATCGCCGGCGCCGTGCTCGCGACCATTCTGGGCGTGATGCATTTCGACAAGGTCGCTGCGGCGTCCTGGGGCGCGGTCGTGATCCCGTTCCGCTTCGGCATGCCGCAATTCCATCTGGTGCCTGTCATCACGATGTGCGTCGTCATGATCGTGGTGATGATCGAATCACTCGGCATGTTCCTCGCGCTCGGCGACATCACCGGCAAGACGGTCGACCGCGAAGCGCTGAGCCGAGGCCTGCGCGCCGACGGCGTCGGCACGCTGCTCGGCGGCATCTTCAACACCTTCCCGTACACGTCGTTCTCGCAGAATGTCGGTCTCGTCTCGGTCACGGGCGTGCGTTCGCGATGGGTGACGGTCACGGGCGGCTGCATCATGCTCGTGCTCGGCCTGTTGCCGAAGCTCGCCGCATTGGTCGAGGCCGTGCCGCTGGTCGTGCTCGGCGGCGCCGGCCTCGTGATGTTCGGCATGGTCGCGGCGACAGGCGCACGTATCCTCACCTCGGTCGACTTCCGCACCAATCGCTACAATCTCTTCATCGTCGCGATCTCGATCGGCTTCGGCCTGATCCCGCTCGCCGCACCCGGCTTCTTCAGGAATTTGCCGCATGATCTGCAGCCGCTGCTGGAGTCCGGCATCCTGCTGTGTGCAATCGTCTCGGTGCTGCTCAACGCCTTCTTCAACGGGTTGAGCGGCGGCGCAGCGGCGGAAGCGGATGCAGCAGCGGTCGCCTCATCCGCGCAACATGTTTAACTGCCGCGATAGGTCGAATAGCTCCATGGCGTGACCAGCAGCGGCACGTGGTAGTGGCTTTCCGGCTCGCTGATCGCAAAGCGTAGCGGGATCTCGTCGAGGAACGGCGGGTCGGAGAGCTGCACGTTGCGCTCCGCGTAATATTTGGCCACGCTAAACCGGAGCTCGTAGCGGCCGATCGGCAGCGGGCGGCCGCCGATCAGCGGCTGGTCGGTGCGGCCGTCTGCGTTGGTGACGGTGCGCGCGATGACGCGGCTTTCCCCGAGCGCGGCGAGCTCGACCAGCTCGACCGGAATACCCGGCGCGGGCTTGCCGGCGTGATTGTCCAGTACATGGGTCGAAAGCCGGCCGTGCACCTTGAGCTTGTCATCGGCGATGACGAGCTGATCGAGACGCAGAGCAGCGATACGAGAGATTTCCTCAAGCGCGCGGCGTGTCTCGGTCTTGGCGATGTTCTGCAGCCGCGCCTCGAAGTCCCGCAGGATGGAATCCCTGGTATGCCGGCGCGCGCAGACGATATAGGGGATACCAAATTTTTCGCGATATGCATTGTTCGCCCGCTCGAAGGCCGCGTATTCGGCGTCCGACAGACGGTCGAGGCCAGCGCTATTCTGCTCGGCACTCGAGTCAGGCGTGAGTCCCGCTGCGCGCTGAGTCTTGTTGGCAAGGTCGGGGTGCGCACGTATCAGCGCCAGTTGCACCTCGGGCTCAGCGCTCGCGATCGCCGCCTTGATCGCGTCGAGCAGTGGATTGATGCCGGCAAACGGACGGCGCGCCGCGGCTTCTTGGGCAATCCAAGGCGAGTACTCGACCACGTTTTCAAGTACTGCGACGAAATCGTCGAAGCTCGCGACATTGAGATCGGACAGCGGTATCTGCGACATCGCCCTCACCCGATCTCGAATGCGTCGGCCGCAAGGTGCGCGAGCTTGTCGTGCCAATGCTGTGCGATCTGCAACCGCGTCGGCACCCAGACGCGCTTGTGCTTGCCGATGTAGTCGAGGAAGCGGATCAGCCCCGCCGCGCGGCCGGGACGTCCGGCCAGACGGCAGTGCAGGCCGACGGACATCATCTTCGGCGCGCTCTCGCCTTCGGCGTAGAGCACGTCGAAGGCATCTTTCAGGTAGGTGAAGAACTGCTCGCCTTCGGCAAAGCCCTGCGGATTGATGAACCGCATGTCGTTGGCGTCGAGCGTGTAGGGAATGACGAGCTGCTTGCCGCTCGCGCCCCTGACCCAATAGGGCAGATCATCTGCGTAGGAATCGCTGAGATAGAGGAAGCCGCCCTCCTCCATCACCAAACGGTTGGTGTTGATCGAGGAGCGTCCGGTATACCAGCCGAGCGGCCGCGAGCCGGTCGCCGCGGTGTGGACGCGGATCGCTTCCGCGATCTCCGCGCGCTCCTGCGCCTCGGTCATGTCCTTGTGCTCGATCCACTTCAGGCTGTGGCTGGCGATGTCCCAGCCCGCCTCCTTCATGGCGGCAACGATTTCCGGATTGCGCTTCAGCGCTGTGGCGACGCCGAACACGGTGGTCGGCCACTTCCGCTGGCTGAATATCCGCCACAGCCGCCAGAAGCCGGCGCGCGAGCCATATTCGAACATCGATTCGATATTGGCGTGGCGCTGGCCGGGCCAAGGCTGTGCGCCGAGCACGTCGGACAGGAACGCTTCCGAGGCAGGGTCGCCATGCAGGATGTTGTTTTCGCTGCCCTCCTCGAAATTAACGACGAACTGCACCGCGACCCGCGCGTTGCCGGGCCATTGCGGGTGCGGCGGGTTGCGGCCGTAACCGCGGAGATCGCGCGGGTAGCGGGTACCAGTCACTCAGACTTCCTCGAAGCGGATCGGCAGCGCGCCCTTCCACAGCACGCTCTTGCCGAGCGTCGCCAGATTCTCCAGGCCGGACGTCAAGGTGATGAAATGGTTGCCGGCGAGCTGGCCCATCTTGCTCGCGAAGTGCACGCCGCCATAGGCCATCAGGATCTCCGTCTCGCTGATGCCGCCGGGATAGAGGATGATCTGGCCGGGCGCGGGATAGCTGGTGTGGTTCTCGTAGCCGACTCCGAAATCGAGGTCGCCGAGCGGCATCCACACGCCCTCGCCGCTCCAGCGCACGTGGATGATGTGGCTTTCGAACGGCAGCGCCTTGCGGAACGCGGCGACAGTCTTGGGCGCCGCTTGCTCCTCGAAACGGGCATCGAAGGTAAAGTCGCCGGCGCGGATCACGAGTTTGGTCATCTCATCTCTCTGGATCGGGGGCGGTGGCCCCACGGGGAATTTTCAGGCAAAGAGCACTCCGTCGGGCTTCGCGCAAGGGGCGCGGCCGGTTACCTGCGGTCGTAGGACCAGCCGAAAACGCCACTCCGCCGCGTCTCGGGCTCCGGCTCGGCGGCGGGCTGCGGCGCCTCCCTCAGTTCCGCCTGCGGCGGCGGAGGCGGCACCGGCAAATTCTCGCATTTCATGGAGTAGACCAGCTTGCCGTCCGCGGTCCGTCCGATCGGCGCGCAGGGGTCCGGATGCGCCGCCGAGGTTTTTGGGGTCAGCTTGACCTGCGCCACGGCCGGCGAGGCGATCAGCAGAAGGACCAGCAGATATTTCGACATCATTGTCGCCCAGAAACCAGATTTGGCCCATTGAACCGGATTGCGCAGGTCAAGTCCATCGGGGCTACGGGGGCGATTGCCGAATATTTAGCCGAGGCTAGAAAATTGGCTCGCCCCAATGTGATGTCGCGAGCGCTGATATCGGCTGGGCGCATCGCCATGTCAGCCGCGACGGCGACCACACAAACATCTCACAGCCGGGCGCCGTTACGGGAGAAAGTAACAATGCAAAAGACCTTTATCATTCTCGGCGCGACGCTGATTGCCGCCGCCACCGTCCAGACTGCCGCGGCGAACGACCGCCGTCATGTCCGCAGGGCGCAACCCCATCCCATCACCCAGTCGGTGCGCGACTCCAACGCCGCGCTGTGGCCGTCGCAGCCGACCGAGCCCGACTGGTCGCGCTATTCCAACGGCGCGATGTCTGCACCAGCGGGACGGTGATGCGGGAAGCCTAGCGCGATCAAGCGAAACTGCCTCCACGTCGTCATTGCGAGGAGCTCTTGCGACGAAGCAATCCAGACATTTTCCACGGATGCATTTCTGGATTGCTTCGCTGCGCTCGCAATGACGGAGTATGACGCGGTAACGCGACGCTTCCAGCTCGCATTTTTGAATTGCAGACACAGCTTCGCAGCCTCGCGGCTGATCTCGCCCGAGCTTTGCTTGGTCATTCCACCCTCTTGTCCAAGAGGGCGCAGGGAAGGCCGGGTGCCGGCTGGCACCCG
>NZ_JBVVPQ010000074.1:0-32636 GCF_055811695.1 Bradyrhizobium sp. MI1.3
GTCGTGGGGGGGGGGGGGGGGGGGGGGGGGGGGGGGGGGGGGGGGGGGGGGGGGGGGGGGGGGCCCCCCCCCCCCGCCCCCCCCCCCCCCCCCCCCCCCCCGGGGGGGCGCCCCCCCCGGCAGTCTGCTAGCCCGATCGAAAGTCGATCCGACTTGCGAGAGGTTATTTCCGCGGTTCGGTCAGCACGCGATACCATTTCAGGTAGAAACTCCGTTGCGCGGCGCGGGCGTATATGCGACGCTCTGTAGCGTTACAAGAAAATGCGAAACCAAGGTAAGCCGCCATGGACGATCGTTTGCCGGACCTGGGCGACCTCGAGCACGAGGTCATGCAACTGGTTTGGGCCCATGGTCCTGTCACGGCCGAGGTTGTGCGCGAGAAGCTGTCGCGTCGGCTGAAGGAATCGACGGTCCGCACGGTGCTGCGCCGGCTGGAAGAAAAGGGCTATGCTCGGCACACGGTGGACGGACGCACCTATGTCTACCACGCAGCCGAAGCGCGCGCGCGGGTTGCGGCCAAGGCGGTGCAGCGCATCGTCGACTGGTTCTGCAACGGCTCGATGGAGGAGGTCCTCGTCGGCATGGTCGACAATGCAATGCTCGACCAGCAGCAGTTGCGCACGCTGGCCGACCAGGTGGCCAAGGCGAAGAAGGCGAGGGGAGTGAAGAAAGAATGATCGCAACTCTGGCGGAGGCGGCGCTGCGCTCCCTTGTGCTGGGAGGCGTCGTCTGGTTCGGTCTCAACCTGTTTCGCGTGCGCAATCCGCACGTCCACATGACGGCGTGGGTCGTCGTGCTGCTGGCATCGCTGGCGATGCCCTTGGTGATGCATTGGCCGACGGTCACGATCACTCGGCTGCCATTGCCGGTATCGGTGCCGGCTGATGTCCTGCCGGCTGATATCTCGATGTTTGAGATGCCGCAGCCCATGCAGCCGATCGCGCCCGGCGCGGCGATTGCTTCTCCGGCGCAGAGCGGCGTCTCGATCAATTGGTGGCTGATCGCCACCGTCGTCCATGCCGGCGTTGCCAGCCTGTTGCTGCTGCGGCTGGCCATCGGCCTCTGTCTGACCTGGCGCCTCGCGCGCGCGGCAAGACCGATCAACGGTCTGCAGATGGTCGACGCCGATGTGCGCGTCAGCCGCGACGTCGGCGGCCCCGTCACGTTTGGCTCGACCATTCTGGTGCCGCCGCAATTTGCCGGCTGGGACGCCAAGAAGCGGCTCGCGGTGCTCGCGCATGAGGGCGCGCATGTCGCCAACCGCGATTTCTATATCCTCCTGCTCGCTTCCCTCAATCGCGCGGTGTTCTGGTTCAGCCCGTTCGCCTGGTGGCAGCTCGCGCGTCTTGCCGAACTTGCCGAGATCATCAGTGACGCCGAGGCGATCGAGGTGATCGACGATCGGCTGTCCTATGCGGAAATCCTGCTTGATTTCGCAAGCACGGTAAACCCGCGGCCGGTCGAGCTCGCGATGGCGCGGGCCTCGACCGTGCGCGCGCGCGTCGAGCGCATCATCGCGACTGCCGTGATGCCGGTCGCGGTCGGCTGGCGCAAGCGGCTGTGGATCGCGGCCGCGATCGTCCCGGCCGTGATCGTGTCCGCCGGCATGATCGCCTATCGCACCCCGGAGCCTGCGCCGCTCGCCGCCGATAGTGGAGAGGTGCCGGCCCAGCATTACCGCCCCTTCGTCAACTTCTACGCCATGGGCCCGGGCTCGGTGTTCGCCATCTTCCGCGAGGGTGACGATCTCTACGGCCAGCTCACCGGGCAACGTCGGCTGCGCCTGACGGTCGGCAGTGACGGCACCGCGTCCTACATGGCTTCGTCCGGCGAGATCACGTTCCCGCTCGACGCGGAACGCCGCTCCTCCGAACTGATGCTGCGGCTCAACGGCCGCGACGTGCGCGCATTGCGCGTCGCCGAGATGCCGGCGCCGACGACCGAACCTGCCTCGCTCGACCAATATGTCGGCTGGTACAGGATTGCGCCGAACCGCGTGCTCACCGTGCGCCGCGATGGCGACCGTCTCTCGTTGCAGGAAACCGGGCAGGGTACGACGCAAGTCCTGGCCGAGGGCACTGATGCCTTCTCCTTCCGCGGCGACCATCTCGTGATCTTCCTGCGCGACGAGCAGTCGAAGGTCTCGCGCGTGTTGCTCCAAAGTGCGGTTTTCGGCGCCCGCCTCGCAGCCCGCGTCGATGCGGCGGTGGCTCAGGCCGTCGAAGCGGATTTCGCGCGCCGCCTTGCCGAAGTCCCCGATCGCTTCAGGGAGCAGGTCCCGGCGGTCGGCGGCAAGGAGATGATCGTGCGCGGGATCGAGGATCTGCGCGCCGGCACGCCGAACTACGATCGCATGAGCGCGCCGCTCGCCGCCAAGATCCACCGCCAGCTCAATGAAATGCACGCGACGTTCGTCGCGCTCGGCGGATTGGAATCGATCTTCTTCCGCGGCGTCGGCCCCGGCGGCTACGACATCTATGGCGCGAAGTTCGAGAACGGCACGGCCGAATTCCGCCTGCTGCTCGAGCCCGATGGCAAGGCCGGCGATGTCATCTTCCGAGCCGACGGTAACGACGAGCTCGGTGGCATCGTGCCTTGCTCGGAGGAGGCGAACGTGCGCGGCCGTGCCGGCACCTCGCCGATCAGGATCATGGTCTATAACGAGATGGGCGACGACATCCAGGTCTTCAATCTCGATGCCGACGGCAATCGCAAGACGCAGAGCGTCGTCAGGCCCAACATGACTTGGGCTTCCACCACCACCGTGAACAATCCGTGGGTGATTGCCGACAAGTCGGGACGGTGCATGGAGATCCTGGTGCCGGGTCGGCAAACGCGCTTCCACAATGTCGAGGCCTCAAACCTCGGCGCGCGTCCGGGTCGCGCAGCGCGGCGCGCCGTTCCGATCGCCAATGGCGAGGAGATGCTGCGCCGTTACATCGAGGGCGTCGGCCGGGGACAGCCGGACTACGAGCGCATGACGTCGGAAGTCGCCGACATCACACGCGCGCAGCTTCCGTTCGATCAGGCGATTCTGACGCGGCTGGGTGCGCTGCGTGCGGTCTCCTTCCGCGGCGTCACCGCGCTCGACAGCGATATCTATGTTGCCCAGTTCGCCAACGGTTCGGCGGAATGGCGCATCGGTGTCAGAAACGGCACGATCACGAAAATCGCGCTCGGGCCGAATTTTTAGGACGAGCGCCGCTGCCGCTCTGCGGGAGTGGTGGCGCCCGAGTTCGTGGCGGCGGTCGCTCAATCTATGCTTGCAGACTCACGTCGTGAATGCTACAATACGTAGCATTACGGTTCGTAGCTTCGCGCCGACACCGTCGGCAGGCTCGAAAGAATTAGGCATTCGTTATGAGCAGTTCTGCAAAGGCCGATTCTGTGCTGGCGCTTCATCGCTTCGGAATGGGGCCGCGTCCGGGATCGATTGCGGCTGTCGGGACCGACCCGCGTGGCGCGCTGATCGCCGAGCTCGACCGTCCGCTCGTCCTGAACGCTGCCGCCACCCTCCCCTCCAGCGCAAAGGCCTATCGCACCGTGGCCGATGCCAATGCGCGGCGCACGGCGCGCGCCAAGCAGGCCCAGCAGCAGGCTAAAAAGCAGCAGGTGGCGGCGACGCCGACCATGTCGGAAGACCAGACGCAAGGGCAGGGAGCGGACAAGGACGCCGCCGAGATGGCGGCCAAGCAGGCAGCCGACGCCATTCCCGATCCCGGACGTCCGATCTATTTGCAGGAAGCCAAGGTGCGCACCGAAGCTGCGCTTTCCGCCGACATCGGTTTCGCCGAGCGGCTGGTGTGGTTCTGGTCCAACCATTTCTGCGTCTCGGCCAACCGGATCCAGAGCATGTCCGGCGCCTATGAGCGCGAAGCCGTTCGCGTAAATGCGCTCGGCCGCTTCGTCGATCTCCTGCTGGCCGTCGAGGGTCATCCGGCGATGCTGGTCTATCTCGACAATCTTGGTTCGATGGGCGCGAATTCGACGGCCGGCATCAACCGTAGCAGCGGCCTCAACGAAAACTTCGCGCGCGAGATCATGGAACTGCATACGCTCGGCGTGCGCGCCGGCTACACCCAGGACGACGTCATCAGCTTCGCCAATGTGCTGACCGGCTGGACGCTGGTGCCGCCGGGCGCCGATCCTCAGCACGGCGGCGATTTCACCTTCAATCCGCGGCTGCACGAGCCCGGCGGACAGACCGTGCTCGGCAAGCGCTACGAGCAGGAGGATGCCGAGCAGGGCCGCGCCGTGTTGCGCGATCTCGCCGCGCATCCCGCGACCGCGACCCATGTCGCCACCAAGCTCGCGCGCCATTTCGTCGCCGACGATCCGCCGCCGGTGCTGGTCGAGCAGATGGCAAAAACCTTTCGCGACACCGAGGGCGATCTCAAGCAGGTCGCGATTGCGATGGTGTCCTCGGACGAGGCCTGGCGCGGGCCGCCGTCAAAGCTCAAGCGCCCCGGCGAATGGGTCGTCGGCATGGTGCGTGCGACCGGCATCACGGTCGTCGATCCCGTCCGCTTCACCGGCGGCCAGGAACTGCTCGGCGAGGCGCTGTGGCGTCCGTCGGCGCCGAAGGGCTATCCGGATGACGAGCCCAGCTGGATCGACGGCGTCGGCCGGCGGCTCGACGTCGCCAACAATTTCGCCGAGCGCATCACTGGCATGGCCGATCCGCAGGCGATCATCGAGGACGTCTTCGGATCCGAGATCGCGCCCGAGGTGAAGCAGGCGGTCGGCCGTGCCGAGAGCCGGCAGCAGGCGTTGGCGCTCTTGTTCATGTCGGCGGATTTTCAGAGGAGGTGAGCATGGGCGTCGTCAATCATTTGCCCACGCGGCGCGAGCTTCTGGTCGGGTCCGGCGCGCTGTTCGCGTGGAGCCAGATGCCTGGGATCGCGCGCGCCGAAGGGCGCGATCCGCGACTGCTGGTCATCGTGCTGCGCGGAGCGCTCGACGGCCTCGGCGCGGTTGCGCCGGTCGGCGATCCCGACTGGATTTCCTTGCGCGGCGATCGTGCGCTGGTGCTGGACGGCAAGCCGCCAGCGCTGCCGCTCGATGCCTTCTTCGCGCTCAATCCGGCGATGCCGAACCTGCATCGGCTCTACAAGAGCGGCAAGGCTGCCATCGTCCATGCCACCGCGACGCCCTATCGCGAGCGTTCGCATTTCGACGGCCAGGACGTGCTGGAAAGCGGGCTCGTCAAGCCCGGCATGACCAGCTCGGGATGGCTCAACCGCGCGCTGCTCGCGCTGGAATCCGGCGGGCGTGTCGACCCGCGCGGCAGCCGCGCGCTCGGCATCGGCTCCGTGACGCCGCTGGTGGTGCGCGGTTCGGCGCCTGTCATGACATGGGTGCCGCAGCGATTGTTGCCGGCGAGCGAGGACACGCAGAACCGCCTGCTCGATCTCTACCAGCACACCGATCCGAAGCTTGCGACCGTGCTCCAGGCCCGCATGAAGCTCGCTTCGCTCGGCGGCGCATCGGGCACGGGCGATCCGATGTCTGACGATCCGACCTTGGCGCCGCCCGGCATCGCGCGCGTCCGCGCCTACTTCGCCGAAGCCGCCGGCACGGCCGCGCGCTATCTCGCCAAGCCCGACGGTCCGCGCGTCGGCGCCATGGGCTTCGTCGGCTGGGATACGCACATCGCCGAGGGCGCGGCCTCGGGCCAGCTCTACAATCTGCTCGGTGCGCTCGACGGCGCCTTTGCCGCAATCGAGAGCAACATGGGCGAAGCGTGGCGCGAGACAGTCGTGGCCGTTGTCACGGAGTTCGGGCGAACCGCGCGCATCAACGGTACGCAGGGCACGGACCACGGTACGGGCACGGTCGCTTTCCTGATCGGCGGCGGGCTCACCGGTGGCCGCGTGATCGCGGACTGGCCGGGCCTGAAGCCGGCGCAACTCTTCGAGGATCGCGATCTCAAGCCGACCACGGATTTGCGCGCAGTGTTGAAGGGCCTGCTGAGGGATCATCTGCGTGTCGAGGAGAAGGTGCTCGCAGACGCCGTCTTCCCGGGCAGCGCCGACGTCAGGCCGATGGGAGGCCTCGTCGGCTGACGACGCGGCTCTCGCAACCGGATCGGGTTCATGATGTGCACGCTGACACAACGGGAGCTCGACTTTCTCGCCAGCCTGAAAACCGGCTGGCGGCGGCTCTATTGGCGCGAGCTCGCGCGACTCTCGAGGAGCGACGCCGAGCCTGGCGAGGTTCAGCCGCAGATGCGCCCGATGATCTGGCGCGTCGTATCGGGCCTCTCCGACGAGTCTGTCTCGATTCAGGACAAGCCAGTGTGGTGGAATCGTCACAGCTAAACGCGAAACGGCTGCGGCCTCAGGCGCGCTTTCGTTCCGACAAGGTTCTGCCCTCATTGCCCACCGAAACTCGGGGCCGTTCGGAGGGCGCATCATGTCTCGATTTGCACGTGCCGAAACTGCCCGGATTTCGCCGGCAACCCTGTGCCGGATCCTGCTCGCCGTCATCGGCGCGGCGTCGCTTGCGGCGTGTGCGCAATCGCCGGTCGGCCGCCAGAAGGCCGATCTCGGCACCCACCGCCAAGCCGCTGTCGAACGACCGCACAGGGTGGCGGCGCTGCATCCGCGTCCGATCAGCCGGGCGCGCGTCCCCGACGGTGATGCAAAGCAAAGCGTCTCGCACGGCGTCGCCAGCTTCTATTCGGACACGGAGACGGCAAGCGGCGAGCGGTTTGACAAGAACGAATTGACCGCGGCCCATCCCAGCCTGCCGTTCGGCACTAAGCTGCGCGTCACCGATGTCTCGTCCGGCCGGTTCGTGACCGTCAGGATCAACGATCGCGGGCCGTATGTTCGCGGACGCGTGGTCGACATCTCTCCCTCCGCGGCTGAGGCGCTCGGCATGGTCGACAAGGGTGTCACCAATGTCCGGCTCGACGTGGTGCGATAATTTGCAGTGACATCGATCCGAAATGCTGTGCTTAACCGACTGTTAGCCGCCTCCAGCGCACCATGGATACCGAGCAATTCGGGAATCCACCGAAGCAATTGGGGGCGGCGTTTGACCACGATCCAGTATCTCGAAGATCAGGCCGCACGCGCCGAGCGGCTGGCCAAACGGATCACGGATACATTGACGATCGAAAAGCTCCTGACCTTCGCGGGCGAACGCCGCCGCGAGATCGAGGTCATCGCCGGCAAGTACCGGCGCGCCTGATTTTCATCCTCCATGCACGCTCAGCTATGGCTCTCGACGAAGTCGCTGAGATAGTCGGGCAGCGTCACGCCATCGATGTCGCAGCGCGCCCGAATCTCGCCGGCGACGTCGGTCGAGATGTCCTTCATCCAGTGCTCGAGCGTGTTGAAGGAGATGACCTTGACGGGGTCGTTGAAGCAGCCGGCGACGAGTTCGCCAATCGTGGCGTCGAGATCGCTTCGCTCGACACGGATTTCGGTCGCCTTGTCGAGGCGGTCGATCACCACGAACAGGGTCTGGTCTGCGCCATAGGGCACGACCGGGGCTGGCACGCCGGCTTCAAGCATGTGAGGCACTCACGCCTTCGCTTCCGATCACCATCAACGGGAAAAACCGGAAGAAGGTTCCTGCGGTCAGCAAGCTTCTGCGAAGATCAGAGAAATTCGCGCAGGCGCGCCAGCTCGGTGATGTGCTCAGGCGAGAGGATGTCCGTGACCAGCGGCGGCTGCGCGATCGTGCGGATCTCATAGAGATGCCGGGTCGCCGCCGGCTTCGCCATGAACGCCGAGATGCATTCGTCGAGCGTGCCCTCGATCACCTGGTACGACGCTCGGTCCGACCGTCGCCGGTTCGCAAGCGATGGCCATTTATGCAGCACCGCAAGGACACCAAAATCGACCTTTGAATCCCCAACTACGTCCCCCATCGTCCCGCCTCACGCAAAAAGAACCCCGGCACACGATCCTGCGTACCGGGGCCTACACCCATTACTGCATCTCAATGCCACAGCACCAAACGCGATGACGGGGAAATAGTTCCCGGCCAATGTTCGCTTTCAGCTCGCGGCCGCGGCGATTCTATGCCCTGGGCCGGTGTGACTGTGGCTGGTCTCATCGCCGCGACCAACTTCGGGCGGAAGCCCGGCGAAGCGCCGCAAGGCCTCGGCCATCTGCACCCGGCCGGAGACCCCGGTGATCACCACGTCCACCATGGTGAACGACGAATGGAAATGGCCGCGCGCCCTAAGTTGCTCGACCGGGACGCCGGCGGCAGCCATTTTCTCGGCATAGGCGATGCCTTCGTCACGCAGGGGGTCGAATTCGCAGGTGACGACGAAGGCCGGCGGCAACCCTGAGACCTTGCCGCGGAGCGGCGAGACGCGCGGATCGGTGCGGTCGGCCGGCGAGCAATAGAGGTCCCAGAACCAGTACATTAGCGACCGGGTCAGGAAATAGCCGGTCGCATTGTCGTTGTAGGAGGGGCGGTCGAAGCTGCAGTCGGTGACCGGGCAGATCAGGAGCTGACCCGCGATATCAGGGCCGCCGCGATCGCGCGCAAGCTGGCAGGTGACGGCGGCGATGTTGCCGCCGGCGCTCCAGCCCGCGACCAGCACCGGGCCCGGCCTGCCGCCGAGCGCGGCGGCGTGCTCCGCGATCCAGCGCGTCGCCGCGTAGCCGTCTTCGGCCGCGGCCGGGAAACGATGCTCGGGCGCATGACGATAGCCGACGCTGACGAGCATCATGCCGGTCCGCCGCACCATGTCGCGGCAGAACGGCTCGTCGGATTGCTCGTCGCCGAGCACCCAGCCGCCGCCGTGGAAATAGACCACGACCGGATGCGGCCCCGGTGTTGCCGGCCGGTACACCCGGTAGGGCAGCGGGCCGTCGGCGCCGGGCAGGGTGCCGTCGACGATCTCGCCGATCGGCCGTCCAGCCGGGCGGCCCTTGTTGAACTCGTCGACGAAGGCGCGAGCGCCGAGCGCGCCCATCGACTCTATCGGCGGCAGGTTGAGCGACGCCAGCAGGTTCAGCACCAGCCGCACATCTGGCTGGAGGCGCACCACCTCGCCGTCATTGCATTGCGCGGCGACATCGGGGCCGGTCAGCTTGAAGCCGAGCATGCCCCGGCTGACGACCTCGTCGCAGATGCTGCGATAGGGACCGACACCGCCGGTATAGGGCATCAGCCCCTGCACCTTGCCGGGAACGTTGGCGCCGGTGTACCAGGTGTTGGCGAGCCGGTGCAGCGTCACCATCGAGCAGTCGGCCATGTGCCTGCCCCAGCCGGCCTGCGCCGTCGCGGTCGGCTCGATCGTGGTGAAGCCGGCGTCGCGCAATGCTGCGAGACGACCGACCACCCAGTCGACATGCTGTTCGATCGACACTGCCATGTTCGACAGCACCGACGGGCTGCCGGGGCCGGTGATCATGAAGAAGTTCGGGAAGCCTGCGACGGTGAGCCCGAGATAGGTCTGCGGCCCCTGCGCCCAGACATCGGTGAGCGATCTGCCGCCGCGTCCGCTGATCGGGTGCACGGCGCGGATCGCGCCGGTCATGGCGTCGAAGCCGGTCGCGAACACGATGACGTCGACGTCAACGCTGCGCGTGCCCGTGGTGATGCCGCTCGAGGTGATCGCCTTGATCGGCTCCTGCCGCAGATTGACCAGCGTGACGTTCGGCCGGTTGTAGGTCGCGTAATAGTTGGTATCGAGGCAGGGACGTTTGGCGCCGAACGGATGATCGTCCGGCATCAGCGCCGCGGCGGTCTCGGGGTCTTTGACGGCGGCGCGGATCTTCTCGCGGATCAGGTCCTGGACGATCTTGTTGCCGTCGATGTCGACCGCCTGGTCGGCCCAGAGCTGGGTCAGGATGTGGACGAGGTCGCCGGCCGCCCAGGCGCGTTCGAACCGCTCACGACGCTCGGCATCGCTTAATTGCCAGCTCACGACCGTCTGCTGCGGATAGGGCACGCCGGCCATCGACTGGCGCGCCTGCTCGCGATAGGCCGCTCGATCGCCTTGCAGCAGGCTCATGCGATCGGAAGGCGCAGGGCCGTTATGCGCCGGTAATGCGAAATTCGGCGTGCGCTGGAACACGGTCACGTGTGCGGCCTGTTCGGCGATCAGCGGGATCGATTGGATGGCCGACGATCCCGTGCCGATCACCGCGACGCGTTTTCCTGCGAGATTGACGCCGTCATGCGGCCAGCGTCCGGTGAAATAGACCTCGCCCTTGAAGTCCTTGACGCCGTCGATCTCCGGCGGCTTCGGCGCCGAGAGGCAGCCGGTGGCCATGATGTAATGGCGGCAGGAGACCGCTGCGCCATTGTCGGTGGTGAGCTGCCAGCGTTCGGTGGCCTCGTCCCATTTCGCTTCCGTGACTTTGGTCTTGAAGCGGATGTCACGCCTGAGATCATAGCGGTCGGCGACGAAGCCGAGATAGCGCAGGATCTCCGGCTGGGTCGCGTATTTCTCCGACCAGGTCCAGGCGGTCTCGAGATCGGGATCGAAGGTGTAGCTGTAATCGATGGTCTGGATATCGCAGCGCGCGCCGGGATATCGGTTCCAGTACCAGGTGCCGCCGACGTCGCCGGCTTCTTCGAGGCCGACCGCCGTCAGGCCGGCCTTGCGCAGCCGATGGAGAAGATAGAGGCCGGCAAATCCGGCACCGACCACGGCAACATCGACCTGCTGGCTGGTTCCGCGCCCCGCGTCAGAAGGCACGCGCAGCAACCATTGCATCAGGCATGGCATTTCCTCCCGTCTGTTTTGTTTTGCCGGCAGGCTATCGCTGCAGGTTCGGCTTGTCATCACGGCATGTGCAATCTTCGGTAGCCATTTGCGGCGTCATCATGGCCGCGTGAATGTTGCGGCAGCACACGCATCGCGATGCACAATGGCCGTGATTTCCCGGGCTAATCAGGGTCGATCCACCTGTGTATGCTCTTGTTTTTGCCACGCGTGCCGACGGGCGTCATGACAGAGTTGAGTGAACGGACCAAAGCGAACATGGACGTCGTCCTTGAGGAGACGTGCCGCCAACTGCCGCACGGCGGCGATCACGACAGCCGCAGGTTCATCGCCCAGCGGCTGATCGAGGCAGCGCAGTCCGGTCACACCACGCTCGGTGAACTCGGCATCATCGCACGGCACGCACTGGCGGAGCTTGCGGCCAAGCGGAGCTAGGCGCAGCCGCGGCGCTTGCCTCGCAGCGGGCCACGGACATAACCTGCCCAAAATCCTTCCGCGCATCGAGATGCTCCGAAGATGCGGTCCGTGTTCGCGCTGTTTGCGACGTCTCTCGTCCTCTGTTGCGCCGGCTCGGCCGTGGCCCAGCCGGTCGGCCAATTTCCATTTGCGCTGACGCGCGAAGGACAGATGCTTGGCGCCGTCGAAGGCGAGATAGCCTCGTTCAAGGGGCTGGCCTATGCGGCCGCGCCGATCGGGCCGCTGCGCTGGCGTCCGCCGCAGGCCGCGCCCGAGAGTTCGGAGATGCGCACCGCCTATGCCTATGGCGCGCCGTGTCTTCAGCCCTCGCTGCCGGGTTCGAGCGAGGATTGCCTGACGCTGAACGTGTTCCGTCCGTTTGGGGTCGACGGCCCGCTGCCGGTGATGATGTTCATCCACGACGGCGCTTTCGTCAGCGGCACCGCGAATGATCCGCTGTTCGATGGTGCCAGGCTCGCGCAAGCCGGCGTCATCGTGGTGACCGTGAATTTTCGCCTCGGCGCGTTCGGCTGGCTCAGCGATCCCGCGCTGTCGGAAGGCGGCTCCGGTAATTACGGCCTGATGGACCAGATCGCGGCGCTGCATTGGGTGCACGACAACATCGCGGCCTTCGGCGGCGATCCCGCCAACGTCACCTTGTTCGGCAGTGGCGCAGGCGCGACCTCGATCGCGCTGCTGATGCTGTCTGAGCAATCGCGCGATCTCTTCCAGAGAGCCATTCTGCAATCGATCCCCGGCCGTGCGCGCCTGCGTTCGGCACAAGAGGCCGAGATTGTGGGTCGGCAATTCATGGCGGCTATGGGGCGACAGGCCGACTTGCGCGCAGCCGAGCCGCGACGCCTGCTTGCCGTCGAAAAACATCTCCTGGAAAAATCACCGCGCAGCTTTGGGCCGACGATCGATGGAAGTCTGGTGAGCGAGGATGTCGCCGCGGGCTTCGCGGCCGGACATGAGAGCCGCATTCCCTTGATCATCGGCTCGAACGACGACGAGACCGGTTTCGACGACGAGCTGGATATCCGGGAAGAGCTGGCATCGTCGGGCACCACCAGCGATGAGCTGCGCAGGCTCTATTCTGACCTCGCCAGATCTTCCAGCCGCGCGGCAAGGTTTTACACCGACAAGATCTTCTCCGAGCCGGTGAGACTGCTGGCGCGCCTGCACGCCGCCAGCGGTGCGCCCACCTTTCGCTATCGCTTCGCCTATGTGCCGGAGGCACGGCGCGCCAACCCCGAGGGCGGTCACGGGCGGGAATTGCAGTTCATCTTCGGCGTGGAAGGCATGCCGGGTGCGGGCATCCTGTCACGAGCCGATCGCGAGGTCGCAAATCGCATGCGTGCCTACTGGATCAATTTCGCCAAGAGCGGCGATCCCAACGGTGCGGACCTGCCCCATTGGGACGCGGCCGCAGGCAGCGATCGCCTGCTGCTGATCACGAACGATCGCATCGCGAGCGGAGACGACCCCTGGTCGGAGCGCCTGGACCGGTTCGGGCGTTAGGGCAGGTTGAGTTGGATTTAAGCCGCGAGTTCGACGCGCGGCGCCGGGCTCAGCCGGTCTTCCTCCAGATAATCCATCGCGCCGTCTTTCTCGACGGCATAGAATTGCTGGCCTTCCTTCGACTTGTAGGCGGCGCGAACGACGCCGCGGCGGCCCTTGTCGCTGTTGACCACGTCCCCCAACGCAAACTTCTTCATTTCACGTCCCTGGCTGCTGGCCGACTCCTTCGGCTACCCCCCGGACTCTGGGCGAAAAATCGTTAACGTCTTGCTAACCATACGGGTTTGCCTATGCTCGCGGCCGATCGCGCGGGCAGCTCGCACGCGCGTTGCCAATGAAACGAGCCTTCGCTCATGGTGCGATTTCCGACCTTCTTCCTGTCGCATGGCGGCGGTCCCTGGCCGTTCATGGAAGACAGGCGGGTGCAATATGCGAAAACCGCCGGGGCGTTCGGCCAGCTGCCGCAGCTCTTGCCGGAGAGGCCGAAGGCCGTGCTCGTCATATCAGGACATTGGGAGGCTGACGCCTTCACCGTGTCCACCTCGGCGCATCCGCCGATGGTGTACGATTATCACGGTTTTCCCGAGCACACCTACCACCTCAAATATCCGGCGCCGGGGCGGCCCGAGCTCGCCGCCGAGGTGAAGGCGCTGCTCATGCGCGCGGGCGTCGATTGCCGGGAGGATCCCAACCAGGGCTTCGATCACGGCACCTTCGTGCCGCTCGGGCTGATGTATCCGAACGCCGACATGCCGATCGTGCTGCTGTCGCTGAGATCGACTTACGATCCGGCCGAGCACATCAGGGTGGGCCAGGCCATCACTTCGCTGCGGGACGAAGGCATTCTGATCGTCAGCAGCGGGCTGACCTATCACAACATGCGCGGGTTCGGCCGTGCCGAGTCGAAGCCGGTCTCGTATGATTTCGAGGCGTATCTGAACGAGGCGATCAGCCACGAGGACGCGGCGCGCCGCAACGCGATGCTGGTTGACTGGGAGAATGCACCGAGCGCGCGCCTTGCCCATCCGCGCGAAGATCATCTGCTGCCGCTGATGGTAGCCGCTGGCGCCGCCGGCAGCGACGCGGGCAAGCGCGTCTTCGTCGACGAGGTCGCGAATGTCGCGATGGCGTCGTATGTGTTCGGATGAATCGTAGGGTGGATTAGCGAAGCGTAATCCACCATCGGGCCGCAATGAAGGCGGCGGATTACGCCTTCGGCCAATCCGCCCTACGCAGCTTCGAGCTCACCCGTATTTCAGCTTCATGAACAGGATGCCGCCGGCGAGCACGATGGTGATGGCGTTTGCGGCGACGAGGGGCGCGTCGCCCGACAGCAGGCCGTAGACGAGCCAGAGCGCCAGCCCCAGCACCATGACCAGGAACATGCCGAGCGAAATATCGCCGGTGGAGCGGGTCTTCCACACTTTGATGGCTTGCGGCGCGTAGGCCACGGTGGTGCAGGTCGCGGCGGCAAAGCCGATCAGCTTGATCAAGAACGGGTCCATGACGGCTCTATAGCATTGATTCGACGATGTCGTGCCTCAGGCGCGCGCGGTCATGAGGCCGCGATAGAGCGCGGCATAGTCACCGGCGCGGTTGCGCCAGGACACGTCGGTCGCAAGGCCGCTCAGTTGCAGGCGGCGCCAGGTCAGCTTGTCGTGGAAGGCGATGTTGGCCTTGCGCAGCGTGCCCGCGAGAGCATCCGCAGTCACAGGACCGAACTTGAAGCCGGTGGCGTCCTGGCCCGATTTATCGGCCTCGCCGATATCGACGATGGTATCCTCGAGGCCGCCGACGCGCGAAACGATGGGCACGGCGCCGTAGCGCAACGCGCAGAGTTGGGTCAGGCCGCACGGCTCGAACCGCGAGGGCACGATGAGCGCGTCCGAGCCGGCCTGGATCAGATGCGCCATGATCTCGTCGTAGCCGATCACGACTCCGATCCGGCCAGGGTGCGCGCGCGCAACGGCCTGATAGCGATCCTGGAGATCGCGGTCGCCGCTGCCGAGCAGCGCGAGCTGCATGCCTTCGCGCAAAATGGTCGGGATGGCCTCGAGCAGGAGATCGAGCCCCTTCTGCCAGGACAGGCGGCTGATGACGCCGAGCAATGGCGCTTCGTCCGAGGAATCCAGATTGAACTGTTGCTGAAGCACCGCCTTGTTGGCGGCCCGGAACGTGAGGTCCTCCGCGCCGAAGCGGTAGGCGATGTGCGGATCTTCTTGCGGATTCCAAACGGATACATCGATGCCGTTGAGGATTCCGCTCAGCACGTTGGCGCGGGCGCGAAGCAGGCCGCCGAACCCCATGCCGCCCTCGTCGGTCTGGATCTCCTGCGCATAGGTCGGCGAGACCGTGGTGATGCGATCGGCGAATTGCAGGCCGGCCTTCAAAAAACTAATGCCGCCGAAATATTCGAGGTCGTTGACGCCATAGGCGCGCCAGGGCAGGCCAATCGAACCGATCAGCTCGGGCGCGAACTTGCCCTGATAGGCCATGTTGTGGATGGTCATCACGGTGGCGGGCCGCGGCCGATTGTCGTAGTGCAGATAGGCCGGCGCCAGCCCGGCCTGCCAATCGTGGGCATGCACCACGTCGGGCACGAAGGCAGGAACGAGGCCGTGGCCGATATCGGCCGCGATGCGCGACAGCGCGGCGAACCGCACGCCATTGTCCGCCCAGTCGACGCCTTCGACCGTCACGTAGGGGTTGCCAGGCCGTGCGTAGAGATGCGGCACGTCGAGCACGAACAGATCGAGGCCGTCATGCGAGCCGGCGAGCAGACGTCCGGGTCCGCCGAAATAATCCGGCCAGCGCCGGATTTCGTCGGCTCCGCCCAGCACCCGCATCACGTCCGGATAGCCCGGCATCAGCGTGCGCATCTCGACGCCATGCGCCTTGAGCGCAATCGGCAGCGCTCCCGCGACATCGGCGAGGCCGCCGGTCTTGACGATGGGATAAACTTCAGAGGCGACCGCGAGGACGCGAACAGGCGTCATGTATTGAGCCTGTCGAGCATCGGCTGGGTGATGAGCGAAATGCCCTGCTCGGTGGTGCGGAAGCGTCTTGCGTCCAATTCGGGATCTTCGCCGACGACGAGCCCTTCCGGGATCTCGACGCCGCGATCGATCACGACGTTCTTCAGGCGCGCGCCGCGACCGACATTGACGTAGGGCATGATCACGGCGTTCTCGACATTGGCGTAGGAGTTGACGCGCACGCCGGTGAACAGCAGTGAGCGCCGCAGCGAGGCGCCGGAAATGATGCAGCCTCCCGAGACCAGCGAGCTCACGGCCTGGCCGCGCCGGCTCTCCTCGTCGTGGACGAATTTTGCCGGTGGTGTGATCTCCGAATAGGACCAGATCGGCCAGGCGCTGTCGAACAAATCGAGCTCGGGCACTACGTCGGTAAGGTCGATATTGGCGGCCCAATAGGCGTCGACGGTGCCGACATCGCGCCAATAGGCGCGGGGGTCGCTGCCGGAGCGGACGCAGGAGGTCGAGTACTGGTGCGCCATGGCGCGGCCGTTCTTGACGAGGTAGGGGATGATGTCCCTGCCGAAATCGTGGTTGGAATTCGGATCCTCGGCGTCGCGCTTGAGCTCCTCGAACAGAAATTTCGCGTCGAACACGTAGATGCCCATGCTGGCGAGCGAGACGTCCGGCTTGCCCGGCATCGGCGGCGGATCTTTCGGCTTTTCCAGGAACTCTTTGATCCAGCCGTTCTCGTCGATATGCATGATGCCGAAGCCGGAAGATTCCTGGCGCGGCATCTCCAGGCACCCGACGGTGACGTCGGCGCCGCTGTCGACATGCTGGCGCAGCATCACCTCGTAATCCATTTTATAGATATGGTCGCCGGCGAGAACCACGATGAAACGGCAGGCGTGGGATTCGATGATGTCGATGTTCTGGTAGACCGCATCGGCCGTGCCGACGTACCACATGTTTTCGGAGACACGCTGGCTCGCCGGGAGGATGTCGAAGCTCTCGTTGCGCTCGGGACGGAAGAAGTTCCAGCCCATCTGAAGGTGCCGGATCAGGCTGTGCGCCTTGTACTGGGTGGCGACTGCGATGCGGCGGATGCCCGAGTTCACCGCGTTCGACAGTGCGAAATCGATGATGCGGGATTTTCCGCCGAAATAGACCGCGGGCTTGGCGCGTCGGTCGGTCAGCTCCAGGAGCCGGCTGCCGCGTCCGCCGGCCAGGACGAACGCCAGCGCCTGACGGGCAAGCGGCTCGGGTCTCGCGGCACTCATGTCATTCTCCCACAACTCTGGCGCTCGCGAGAAGCCTCCCGGCCGCGCTCATTTGGAACCGATAGTAACGGCACGAATAGTAAATCGGGAAGGTGGTTGTTGGTTGCGAATGCGCCGGAAGCTTAATGCTTTGCCGCGGTGATCGGGCCCCAGGCACCGTCTTGCCGGTGTCACACGCGGTGAGGTTGTCGAGCCCGTCGGGACCCGGTTGATCAGAATGGAGGCATGCGTCTTGTGCGGTGCACGCAAAACTCGAGGCTTTGACCTCGCGCCAGGATGCCCGAGGATGGCGCTGCGATCCATGTCCAAGCCAAACGTCAGAAAGGAGTAAGACGATGAGGATCTGGAAAACGGCAGTCGCCTGTTCGCTCGCCGCTGCGGTCATAGCGGGAGGAATGGAGCAAGCCGCGGCGGCTCCGCTGCCCACCAATGTCGCAACCATGAAGGCCGCCGTCGGCGATGATGTCACGCAGGTGCACTGGCGCGGCCGAGGTTTTGGATGGGGTCTCGGCGGCCTTGCCGCTGGCGCGATCATCGCAGGAGCCATCGCCAGCAGCGCGCCTTACGGCTATGGCTACTATGGCGGTGGGCCCTACTACGGCGGCTACGGATATCCGGGTTATGGCTACGGCTATGGTTATGCGCCGGCCTATTACGGCTATGGTCCGGCCTATGCTTATCCGCGCTACTATCGGCCTTACCGCCCGTATTTCGGCCCTCGTTACGGCTACTACCGGCCGTATTACCGGCACTATCACCGCGCGTATTGGTGATCGATCAAACGGGCGGACCCGCTCGCCGCAGGGCGGCGACGCTGAAGAGGTTTGGGGGCTGCTGGACGCAAGCGGCCCGATCGGCTTGCGCGCGTTGAACCCGGTGATGCGGGACGACGAGCCGGCCATGCCCGCCCGCGACAATCCCGATGCAGATCGCGACGATGATCGCGATCTCGATGCACCATTCGAGCGGTCCCGAGCTCATGGCAGCGCGATCGTGTTGGCGAGATCGAACTCGGACAGGCCCGGGCCGCCGCACGCAAGGTAGATGGCGACGAGGAAGATGCGGCTGAGGACGGTGACGCCCAATATGACCCTGACGTCGTAATGGCGAATGGCCAAAGCGAGAGGCGGGATCGCCAAATGTTTTAAAATGCTCATGGCCAACTCCTTGCCAAAATTCAGGCATCGACTGCCTGTCGACTGAAATGACAGCGTGATGAAAAGGCCGTCCGACGACTTACCGGCGTCTCTGAAATGGACAGGCCGACGCTAGTACCGGCGCAGGGCGCAGGTCTTTAGCGTGCCCTTACATTTGGCTGAGCTTTGCCTTAAGATCAGGGATCATCCGGGGGTCGGAGCCGTGCGTACAGACGCGCTTGCCTTTGGTGAATTCCGCCTCGACCGGGCCAACGCGCTATTGTGGCGAGGCGGGGAGCGGATCGCGCTGGCGCCGAAGCCGTTCGAGGTTCTTTGCTATCTCGTCGGTCGGCCCGGTGAACTCGTCACCAAGGAAGAGTTGCTCGACGCAGTCTGGTCCGATCTACACGTCAGCGAGTCGAGCCTCGCCGTTGCCGTGAACGCGCTACGCTCGGTGCTCGGCGACGACAGGCAGTCCCCCAATTACATCGAGACGGTCACGCGGCGCGGCTATCGCTTCATTGCGGCGGTCGCGACCGCCGAATTGCCTGCGATCGAGCGGGCGCCCGAAGAGGAGGCGGCGTCCGTCACGGAGCAGGCTGCCGATCGACGGCGGCACTGGAGGGTCGGGCGCACGGGCGCACTCGACACGCTGGACAAGGCGTTGCAACTCGCTCGTACCGGACAGCGTCAGGTCGTCTTCATCACCGGCGAGGCCGGGATCGGCAAGACAACCCTCTTGCAGATGACGCTCGACAGGATGAACCAGCAGGGACTGGGCGTGCTGCACTGTAGTTGCAACGAGTTGTTCGGCACCCATGAGGCCTTTCTTCCGCTGATCGGAGCGCTGAACGAGTGCTGCCGTCGAACCGACGGAGCATCGCTGCTGACGTCGATCCGCGAGCACGCGCCGACCTGGCTCGCGCAAATGCCCGGATTCCTCGGAGAAGCAGACCGGGCCGCATTCCAGCATGAGGTCTTTGGCGCAACCCGGGAGCGCATGCTGCGCGAATTTGCCGATCTCATGGAACATCTCGCCGTCACGCGACCATGGGTGATCATCCTGGAAGATCTGCATTGGAGCGACTTTGCCACCGTGGATGTGCTCTCCCGGCTTGCGCGCCGGGATCGGAGGGCTTCTATCCTCGTGCTGGCCACCTACCGGCCGATGGAAGTCGCCGTCGGCGGACATCCTATCCGTGCCGTTCACCAGGACTTGCGGATTCATGGACACGCCACCGAGCTCGCGCTCGATCGACTGACCGGCATCGACGTCGAACGCTATCTTTCGCTGCGCTTCAACTCGGCCGATTTCGCCAGAGAGCTGGTCGAGCGCATCTTCGCGCGAACCGGCGGGCATCCTCTGTTCGTGTCGTCTCTGCTCGATCATCTCGTGGCGCAAGGCGCGCTGGTCGAGCACGAATTGGGCTGGCGGCTGGTCAGCGAAGACGCGGCCTCGCATGACAGCATGCCGCGCGATCTGGAAGGAATGATCAAGCAGCAGATCGATCACCTCACCGTGGACGAGCGCTGCCTGCTCGAGGTCGCCAGTGCGGCGGGAGCGGAGTTTTCCGCGCTCCATATCGCCGGTGCGCTGGACCGTCCCGTGCTGGATGTCGAGCAGATGTGCGAGGACCTGGCACGGACCGATCGCATTATCGTCGTGGCTGGCATGACCGAGTGGCCGAACGGAGGCGTCTCCGGTCGCTATGCGTTCCAGCACGCGCTTTACCAGGAGATCCTCTACCAGCGGCTCGCGCCGGCGCGCCGCACGAAAACCCATGCGCTGCTTGGGTCGGGGCTCGAGCAGGGCTACGGGCCGCAGGCTGCGGAGATCGCCGCGATTGTCGCGCGCCACTTCGAACTGGGCCGCGATTTCCCGAAGGCGATGCATTATCTGGGCGCGGCGGCCGAGGGCTCGGCGCGAAGGTTCAGCACGCGCGAGGCCGCCAATTACCTGTCCCGCGCCTTGGAACTGGTGCCGCATCTGCCGCCGGAGTTTCAGGTGGCGACACGTCTGAAGTTGCTGCTTCAGCGCGCCTGGGCCTGGCGGGCCAGTGGAGATTTCCTGAATTCCCTGCAGGATCTCAGCGCCGTCGTCGCGCACGCGGCGGAGAACGGGCACGTGCGCGAAGAGGTGAACGCGCTGGTCGATCTCAGCAGATTTTGTCTTTACGTCGATCGACGCCAGAGCCTGCCTGTTGCGGAACAGGCCCTTGTCAAGAGCAGGGCGATCGACGACGCCGCATTCAGTGCTCTGGTCCAGGGGAACGTTGCCAATTTGAAGCTGATGCTCCGCGGCTGGGATCGCGAGAATGCGGATCTTGCCGAGCATGCGTCAGCGCTGATCACCGGAGAGCAGGATGTGAGCATGCGGCTGCGACGCTGCTCGATGGAGATGGTGCTGGAATTCCTGCGCGCGAATTACCCGGCCTGCTGCGATGCGACGACCCGGGGAAAGGAGCTCGCCCGCCTGGTCGGTGACGTCTATCTGTTCGTCCTCTATGAATCGGTCGAGGCGTTTGCCCAGATCTATCTCGGTGAATGGGGACGGGCGCAACGAAACGTCGTCTCCGCGTTGGCTATCTCGGAGCGGAATGCAAATCCGCAGGCCGTCGCGCTGTGTCATCTCACGATCGGATGGCTGTATTCCGAGGCGGAGGAATATGGCAGCGCGTCACGGCGTGCGGAGGATGCGCTCGGCCCGATGATCGAGGCCAATCCGTTCACCTTCTTCGTCGGCAGGAACCTGCTGGCGCGAGCTTATGTCAGGATGGGCGACCTGCCTCGGGCGCGGCAGCATCTCGATGCGATGGAGCGGCGAATGGAGGTCGACCGGGTGCCGATGGAGTCGCTGGTCATCCCCCACTATCTGCTGACTTGCTGCGACTATTGGATCGCGATTGGCGATCTGGACCGCGCCCAGAGCTCGGCCAACCAATTTCACGAGGTGACGAGCGCGGCACCCGACCGGCCGTTTCTCGCGCTGTGCTACGAGGCCATGGCGAGAATTGCGATCGTGAAGCAGGATACGCAACTCGCCGGCGGGCATTTGGCGGCGGCCACTTCGATTCTCCGCCATGCCAGGCTACCGCACGCCGCCTGGCGGGTTTATCGCACGACTGCGGTGGTCTATGAGAGCCTCGGACAAGCGCAAAGGGCTGCCAAGTGGCGGGACCGCTCCAGCCAGGTGATCGCATCGCTGGCAGAGACGCTTGATACCGGCGATCCGCTGCGGTCGGCGTCTTTTTTCGACGCAGGCCGGGACACAGGGCCTCATCATGAGGGACGGTGATCGGCTCAATCCGGCAGGTCCGCAATCTCTCGCGGTTCACCGGGCGGTTGCTTGACCTTGAAATGATTTTGCTGCTGCCGCAGCGTGCGGGAGGCACTGTAGGCATCCCTGCGCAACCGCATGATCGAGCCGAGCGGCTGATGCGCGGCGAGACATCGCCATGGGTCGAACGAAAGCACCTCGTCGGAATAGACGCGACGCGCGGGGCTGTCGGCGGTCTGGCGCGGAAGCGTGATCTTGCCGAGTGCTTGCGGCGGCGCGACGTCTTCGGGCCAGTCGATCGAGGCATCTTCGATCGGTGTTCGCTCCGGGTCGGTGCAGAGCTGGGCAAATAATTCGTACTCGGCCGCATTGTCCTTGAAGAAGGCAACGACGCTGTTCAGCACGGCATCATCGGAATCGTGGCAGGGTTGGCCGGTGAGTTGTCGAACCGACGCCGAGATCGGCACCAGGCGAAGCCTTGCGATATAATCGCCAAACCGCAATGCTCCCTCCGTGTGAAAGGTTTCTCCGAGGATGTTGCTGCCGGCATCACCGAGCGCTTTCAAGACGATCGGGATCGGAATGCCTGTTCTGTCCGATGCGGCGACCAGCACGCGCGCGAGAAAGCCTATGGGTACGTACGCCAGATCAGGCAGGAACAGGGTGCGCTCGACGTTGTGCTGTGCGCGCATATAGGCCATCGCATCCGCGAAATAGCTGGGGTGATTGACGAGCAGAAGATCCTGGTTCGTCGAATCGTCGTCGCCGAGCGCCTTGGCCCCAGTCACGCCCAAGACCTTGATGGCAAACCCCCGCGGCGAGCGTACGCGATCGCTCCTGTTGAATGCGGTGGAGAGGCGGACGATGATCGGGAAGTGGCCAGCCTGCTTGAACAGGCCCTGGCGCAGATGATCCGGCAAATCCTCGTAGACGATCAGCTCGCCCCGGAGATAGCCGGCGCCCTTGGCGTGCTGCTGTCGGGTTCCGTGCTTGTCTTTGTGAAAAGTGCGATCGCTCGTTCGCGAAATCGAGGCAACGATCTCCTCGACGGCCGCCGCTTCCTCCGGCCGGATTTGTTCGACGGACGGATCGTAACGAAGATACTGATCGGCTGACATGGCGCTGATCTCCAGCCCGAAGGTCGCCTTCCCATTGCAAGCGTCGACGGCCGCAGGGTGAATGCCACTGTAAGCCCGTCCGGTCGGGATCGGCAACCCGAGAGCGAGTTGTGATTGCCTGGACAAGCCGGGGAT
Source organism: Bradyrhizobium sp. MI1.3 (assembly GCF_055811695.1). NCBI lineage: Bacteria > Pseudomonadati > Pseudomonadota > Alphaproteobacteria > Hyphomicrobiales > Nitrobacteraceae > Bradyrhizobium > Bradyrhizobium sp. MI1.3. The sequence goes on from NZ_JBVVPQ010000074.1 coordinate 22,604, forward strand.
GAGGCATCCTGTTACCGACGCGATCACACGGTCGATGCTAGGCCAGCGGCGTCTCGTAAGTCCTTATGGGCTCCTTATGTTGTCCTGATCTTTTCCTTAAGGCCTGGCCGGCATCTAAAGCGACAGCCATACGATCAAGCTCATGCAGGCGAAATGCGCGAGCACGATCGCGGCGAGATGCAGCGGGCCTGCGTTGAGACGAAGCCCGGGCATCCCGCCGGCTCCGTCTAGTTCGATCCCGCGGCCGCAGCAGTGAAGCTGCGGTCGACGGCTTTGCTCACGTCGAGCTTTTTCGGCAGGATGCCATAGCGCGTCGAGCGGTCGGAGGCCTCCTGCACCTCCTTCACGACGTTCTCGTCGATCGGAATCGGGCTGGTGCGCTGCGCGGTATAGGCCGAGAGCAGCACGTCCTCCGGCAGCCTGGTCAGCTCGGCCGTGCTCTTGGCATATTCGCCGAGATGATCCAGCGACCACAGCCGCGCCTTGTTCAGCCGCTGCACCAGGTCCTGCACCGCCGTGCGCTTGGTGGCGATGGCGTTGTCGGAGGCGACGATGAATGTGATGGTCGGCGTCAGGCCCTCACCATCGGCGATCACGCGGGCCTTGTCTTTCAAAGTGGCGAACGAGACGTAGGGCTCCCACACCGCCCAGGCGTCGATCGAGCCCGCGACCAACGCGATCTTGGCGTCGACCGGACCGAGCGGCGCGAAGGTCGCATCCTCCAGCTTGATCTGCGCCTTCTCCAGCGTGGCGTCGATCAGGAACTGGCCCCAGCCGCCGCGCGTGCCGGCGAGGCGCTTTCCCTTGAGGTCGGCGGCCGATTTGATCGGCGAATCCTGGCGTACGAGAATGGCTTGCGTCTTGGCATTCGACCTGGTGCCGCCGATCGCCTTGAGCGGGGCGCCGGCCGCATAGACCGAAAGGAAGGAGAGATCGCCGGTGTAGCCAACGTCGAGCGCGCCGGCGTTGAGCGCCTCGAGGATCGGCGCGGCCGCGGGGAATTCCGACCACTCGATCTTGTAAGGCAGATCCTTTGCGTAGCCCGAGAACTCGAGCAGCGAACGATTGCCGCCCTTCTGATCGCCGACGCGCAGGACGATTGCGTCGGCCGCGAACGAGGCCGCGGCAGTCGACAGGGTGATGGCAGCGGCAAGCAGCGATGCAGCGAGCCGACGCGTGACGGAATGATCGAGGGAGTTGATGCTCATGTGGCCTGTCTGTTGCTTTGCTCACGACGCGTGAGCGAACGATGCAGCGAGACGATCAAGTCTATGGTTGTGCGATGCCCAGTCAATGAAATGGCCAACCGTATTGCGCGCGCGATCGGCAAGGACGTTCCAGAGGGGCGCTGATTTCGAGAACGTGCGGTATGCGCTGTGCAAGAATGAAGCAGGAGAGGGAGTAGCCCCGCACTCCTTCAACCGATGCATCGGTGGAAATCCTTTCATCGTCCCCGCAGGTGCCGATGGAGAGAATGACTTCGCCTCGCGCTACATTCGAAATTCCATTTCATTGACGACACGGCGAACGCGCCGCATGATTTGCGCATCGCATCAAGGCGGCGCAGCAGGCGCCGGCGAAAAGATTTTCTCTCGACGCAGCTCCGCATGGAACAGGCGCAACGCAAGCCGTTGTGCCGATGGCGGAGCCGTGCAAGTGCAGGAGTGGAAACGGATGAACGACGACGACAAGCACGGCGGATCGAGGCTCGACCGGCGCCATTTGCTCCAGGCGGGGTTAGCTGCGGCCTTCGCCGCGCCGCTCGGCGCCTTCGGTGCGGCACAGGCATTTGCGCCACGGGCAATCGCGCCCGGCGTCGATCTCTCGGAGTTTCCGCTGTGCCGGACCGCGTCGGATGCGCCCGCGCTCACCGGTGCGCCGCGCAAGCTGAAACTGTCCTGGAACGCCGGCGCGGTCTGTCTCGCCCCGGTCCCGGTCGCCATCGAGCACGGCTTCTTCCAGAAGCATAATCTCGACATCGAGCTCATCAACTATTCCGGTTCGACCGACCAGTTGCTCGAGGCCATCGCGACCGGCAAGAGCGATGCCGGTCTCGGCATGGCGCTGCGCTGGCTGAAACCGCTGGAGCAGGGCTTTGACGTCAAGATCGCCGCCGGCACCCATGGCGGCTGCATGCGCGTGCTGACGCGCGCCGATTCCAGCGTGAACAAGCTCGCTGATCTCAAGGGCAGGATCGTCGCGGTCGGCGATCTCGGCGGTCCTGACAAGAATTTCTTCTCCATTCAGCTCGCCAAGCTAGGCATCGATCCGAACAAGGATGTCGACTGGCGCGCCTATCCCGGCAACCTTCTCAACGTCGCCGTCGAGAAGGGCGAGGTGCAGGCCTTCCTGTCGTCCGACCCGCTGGGTTATCTCTGGCTCAAGGACACCCAGTACAAGGAGGTCGCCTCCAATCTCGACGGCGAATATCGCGACAAGAGCTGCTGCATTCTCGGCCTGCGCGGCAGCCTGGTGCGCGAGGAGCCGCAGGTCGCGCGCGCCCTGACGCAGGCGCTGCTCGATGCCGCGATGTTCACTGCGCAGAATCCATCCGTGACGGCGAAATCGTTCCAGCCTTACGCGCCGAAGACGGCGTCGCTCGCGGATATCGAAGGCATGGTGCGCTACCATACCCATCATCATCATCCCGTCGGCGAAGTCTTGAAGCGCGAGCTCAAGGCCTATGCCGACGATCTCAAGAGCGTGCAGGTGTTCAAGCAGAGCACGGACACGGCCAGATTCGCGGAGCGCATCTATGTCGACGTATTCGCTGTCTGACGGCCTTGCTTCCGGCGCGCCGCGTCTCTCGCGCGCACCGTGGCTTGCGAGCTGGATCCGGGAATCCGGTGCCGGCATTCTCGCGAGTATGGCGTGGATTGCCTTCGGCCTGTCCTGCCTGTGGTGGGAGGACGTGGGCGACTGGTCGCGGACCCACTCGCTCGGCATTGCCGCGTTTGTCATCGCGGCCATCGCGCTGTTCGGGACCGTCGGCGCCGACTACCTCGGCTCGGCGGGCCGCGCCTTACGCCAGCGCGCGCCATGGCTCGTCGTGCTCGGCGTTGTCCTGACCCTGTGGGAAGTCGCGACGGCGAAATTCGCCTGGCTGCCGTTGCCGTTCTTCCCGCCGCCGCAGTCGATCATCGAGGTCTACACCGACGATCTGCCAAAACTGCTCGACAGCGTGTTCGCCTCGGTCAAGCTCCAACTGGGCGGTTATCTGATCGGCGCGACGGTCGGGTTCCTGACCGGCGTCTCGATCGGCTGGTCGCGCGCGGTCGGCTATTGGGTGCATCCGGTGCTGCGGTTCATTGGCCCGCTGCCGGCGACCGCGTGGCTGCCGATCGCCTTTTTCACTTTCCCATCGAGCTGGAGCGCGTCGACCTTTTTGATCGCGCTCGCAACCGGCTTCCCGGTCACCGTGCTGACCTGGTCGGGTGTCGCGAGTGTGAGCAACGCCTATTACGACGTTGCGCGCACGCTCGGGGCGAAGCCGTCCTTCCTGGTGCTGAAGGTCGCGATTCCCGCGGCATTGCCGCACGTTTTCGTCGGCCTGTTCATGGGGCTCGGCTCGTCCTTTGCCGTGCTCGTCGTTGCCGAGATGATCGGCGTCAAGGCCGGGCTCGGCTGGTACCTGCAATGGGCGCAGGGCTGGGCCGCCTACGCCAACATGTATGCGGCGCTGATCGTGATGTCGCTGCTCTGCTCCGGCGCGATCACGCTGCTGTTTTCGATCCGCGATCGCCTGCTGGTCTGGCAGAAGGGGACCGTCAAATGGTAGCCGCGACTGCACTGACTGAGATCGACGCTCACCCGGCCGCCGGCGCCGCGCTCGACATCGAGCAGGTCAGCCACGCCTTCGACATCGACGGCGCCGAGCTGCCAGTGCTCAGCGACGTCAGCATCTCCGTCGAGCCGGGCGAGTTCGTTGCGCTGCTCGGTCCCTCCGGCTGCGGCAAGTCCACGCTGCTGCGCCTCGTCGCAGGCCTCGACAAGCCCAAATCCGGAACGCTCCGCGAGGACGAGGCGCGCATCACGCGACCGCACCCGTCGCGCGTTGTCGTGTTCCAGGATCCGACATTGTTTCCCTGGCGCACGGTCTGGGACAACGTCGCGCTGGGGCTGGAGGCACAGGGCATCTTGAAGAGCCAGCGTCATCGCGTCGATGCCGCGCTCGATCTCGTGGGGCTGTCGTCCTTCCGCAATGCCTATCCGCACCAGCTCTCGGGCGGCATGGCGCAGCGCGTCGCGCTGGCCCGCGCGCTGGTCAACGATCCCAAAATCCTCATTCTCGACGAGCCGCTCGGCAAGCTCGACTCGCTGACCCGCATCACCATGCAGGCCGAGCTGGTCTCGCTGTGGCAGCGCAAGGGCTTTACCACGCTGCTGGTGACGCATGACGCCGAGGAGGCGCTGGTGCTCGCCAATCGCGTCATCGTGTTCAGCGACCGCCCGGCGCGTGTGAAGGCCGACATCCGCGTCGACCGGCCGTATCCGCGCCATCGCGGCGATCCGTATCTGGCCGATTTACGCCGCCAGATTCTCGGCCTGCTCGGATTGGACGCGACATGGTGAGTTCGATCGCCAAGGGGCGCGCGGCCCATCACGAGCCCGACTACATCGCACGTGCCGAGGTGCTGGCCGAGGCTTTCGCCGCGCGGGCGGCCGAGCACGACCGCACCGGCAGCTTCCCGTTCGAGAACTTTCGCGAGCTGTCCGAGGCGGGCCTGCTGTCGCTGACGGTGCCTGCGGCCCATGGCGGGGCCGGAGCGGGCGCGCGATATGCCGCACGCGTCCTCGGCATCGTCGGCAAGGCCGATCCGTCGACCGCGCTGGTGCTGTCGATGCACTACATCAACCATCTGGTGATGGCACGGAGCCCGACCTGGCCGGCGCGGCTGTCGCGCAAGCTTGCGCGCGAGAGCGTCGAAGGCCTTTCGCTCGTCAACGCGCTCCGCGTCGAGCCCGAACTGGGTTCGCCCGCGCGCGGCGGCCTGCCCGCGACCATTGCACGTCGCACCGAGACCGGCTGGCGGCTCTCGGGGCACAAGATCTATTCGACGGGATCGCCGATCCTGAAATGGTATCTGGTCTGGGCGCGCACGGACGAAGCCGAGCCGCGCGTCGGACAGTTCCTGGTGCCGGCGGGCCTGCCGGGCACGCGCATCGTCGAGACATGGGATCATCACGGCTTGCGGGCCAGCGGCAGCCACGACGTCATCTTCGAGGACGTCGTGATTCCTCTCGATGCGGAGATCGACGTGCGCAAGCCGGCCGACTGGCGCGTACCCGATGTCGCGCAGGCGACCGTGCACACGATCTTCGTCGCCGCGATCTATGATGGCGTTGCGCGGGCTACACGTGACTGGCTAGTCGCGTTCCTGAAGCAGCGCGCGCCCGCCAGCCTGGGCGCGCCGCTTGCGACCCTGCCGCGGGCGCAGGAGATCCTCGGCGCGATCGAGGCTCGGCTCGCCGTCAATGCGCGGCTGATCGCATCCTTCGCCGGTGATTTCGATGACGGTGTCGCGCTTTCCGCGGCCGAGTCCAACGTCATCAAGCTGACCGTGACCAACAACGCCGTCGCCGCGGTCGAGGATGCCTTGTCGCTGACCGGCAATCACGGCCTGTCCCGCGCCAATCCGCTGGAGCGGCACTATCGCGACGTCCTGTGCGGCCGCGTGCACACGCCGCAGGACGATTCCACGCGCACCGGCCTCGGCCGTGCCGCATTGGGCTTCTAGCCTTCCGCCAAACATTCAGGGAGAACATCATGTCGATTGAGTTCATCGGCTTTATCGCCAACAGCAATGCTTCCGAGATCATCGTGCGCCAGGGTCCGGTGCTCGATCCCGCCTATATCGAGACGGTGGCGAAGGCGCATGAGCTCGCGGGTTTCGACCGCGCGCTGCTGGCGTTCCATTCGACTACGCCCGATGCGCTCCAGGTCGCTCAGCATGTGCTAACGATCACCAAGTCGTTGAAAGTGATGATTGCGCAGCGACCGGGCTTTACCGCGCCGACGCTGCTCGCGCGGCAGCTGGCGACGCTCGACCAACTCTATGGAGGCCGCGTCTCGCTGCACGTCATCACCGGCGGCAATGCAGCCGAGCTGAGGCAAGACGGCAACACGCTCGACGACAAGGACGAGCGTTACGCTCGCACCGGCGAGTTTCTCGATGTGGTGCGGCTGGAATGGACCAGCGAGAAGCCGTTCAACTACAGCGGCAAGTACTACAACGTCGAGAACGGTTTTTCGCAGGTGAAGCCGCTGCAGAAGGCCGGCATCTACACCTTCGTCGGCGGTGGCTCCGACGCGGCGATCGACGTCGCAGGCAAGCATGCAGACACGTTTGCCCTGTGGGGCGAATCCTATGCGCAGGTGCGCGACGTCACCTCGCGCGTTCACAATGCGGCCGTCAGGCGGGGCCGTCCGACGCCGCGCTTCAGCCTCTCGGTGCGGCCGATCATCGCTCCGACCGAAAAGCAGGCCTGGGAAAAGGCGGAAGAGATTCTTGCGCGCGCCACCGCGCTCCAGGACAAGACCGGCTATCGCAAGCCCGCCGACGGCCATGCCACGGCTGGCGCGCGGCGGCTGCTCTCGCTCGCCGACCAGGGCAGCCGCATCGACAAGCGGCTGTGGACCGAGATCGCAAAGCTCACGGGCGCCAACAGCAACACGACCGCGCTGGTCGGCACGCCGGAGCAGGTGGCCGAGGTCTTCGGCGACTATTACGACCTCGGCGTCAGCCATTTCCTGATCCGTGGCTTCGATCCGCTTCCCGATGCGATCGAATATGGCCGCGAGCTGATTCCGCTGACGCGCGAGCTGATCGCCAAGCGCCAGGCTGTTCGCGGCGAGGCGGCGGAATGATCCGTCTCATGCTGGCCGGCGCGAAAATGTTCGGCTGGTCGCGGACGAGCAGAGCGCAATCGACCTCTACCTTCACTGGGGTCTGATCAAGCAGAAGCTCGAGGCGGCCGAGATCGCTACTGCGCAGAGCCGGGACCCATGCCGCACAGATGCTCCCGGTGAGATAGGCCCCGGCTCAGCAGCGTACCACTGCGTGATGCGCTGCGTCCGGGGCACGAGATCTCACAAGGCTCTCAAGCATCCGTGAGGCGGGCAGAGCGCATTCCAACCCGGCCGGATTTCGCGAAACGTTCGTTCTGCGTTTCATGCCAGCGACAACACCCGCATTGCTATTTGCACCAACTCCCTTGCAGCACGCACCCTCCCGTCAAAAATCATCCGGACGACCACATCGGGAGACCGGCCATGGGCCTGCAAGAAACAAAAATCGAATCGCTTCCCTTCGTCACTGCCGAACTCAACTATCTCGCGCCGGTTTCCGGCAAGCCGCGCACCTATGCCTTCGATCCGCCGCCTGGCGAGCCCAAGAGCACGTCGTTGCCGGAGCCGCATCAGGTCCCGATCTTCGATGCGCGACTGATCGCGCAAAATTTCTCGCTCGACCGCGAAGGCTTTGCGCTGGTGCGGCATCCAACCCGAGTGAAGGACTTCAGCAACGACGAAGAGGTGAGGGCGGTCTACTATCCCGCCGTCGAGGCCTTCCTGCGCGCAACGCTGAAAGCCGACCGCGTCGTCATCTTCGACCACACCGTGCGCAGGCGCGTCGAGGGCGCCGCGGATATTCGCGACGGCGGACCGCGGCAGCCGGCAACGCGCGTCCACGTCGACCAGACCGCCGTCTCAGGCGCCAACCGCGTGCGCGAACATCTGCCCGATGAGGCCGAGGAGTTGCTGAAAGGCCGCGTCCAGGTGATCAATTTGTGGCGGCCGATCCGTGGTCCCTTGCGCGACTCGCCGCTGGCGATGGCCGACGGTACGACGGTCGCGCCCGACGATCTCGTTGCCTCCGATCTGATCTATCCCAACCGCCGCGGCGAGACTTACTCGGTGAAATACAATCCGAACCATCGCTGGTTCTATTTCCCCGAGATGACGGCGGACGAAGCGCTGCTGCTCAAGTGCTACGATTCCGCAACCGATGGCCGCACCCGCTTCGGGCCGCACACCGCGTTCGTCGATCCGACCACGCCGGCCGACGCGGCGCCGCGTGAGAGCATCGAAGTCCGCACGCTGGTCTTTCACAAATAGTAACAATGTGTGATGGCGCCGCCGGGCGTAGCCCGGTGGCGGCCCAGGAACCCACGGGAACCAACAAACGTTGCTGCGCGGGGCAGGGCCAACCGGGAGCGGTGCCGTGCGAGCGCAGACCACGCTGTTTTCTTGCCTTGCTACTTTTTCGCTTTCTGCAGTTTCCTTCGCCCAGGCCGAAAGCGGGCTTGCCTCCTATTACGGATACGGAAAAGCCGGGAAAGGTGAGTTGACCTGCGCGCACCGGACGCGCCCGTTCGGAAGCGTGCTGAGGGTGTCCTACGGCAGCCGCTCGATTCAATGCCGCGTCAACGATCGCGGCCCCTTCATCCGCGGTCGGATCGTCGATCTCTCCGTCCCTGCCGCCAAGGCGCTGGGCATGATGAGTGCCGGCGTGGTGCGGGTCTCGGTGGAATAGACCTGCCAGCGCGTTATAGTGCTGCCTAAAGCATGGGTCAGGGGGCGCTATGGCCAGGATCAGGGTGGGACTCGTCGGCTGCGGCTTCGTGTCGGAGCTGCATATGTATGCGTTCCGGCGCGTCTACGGCGTGGATGTCGAGGTCGCGGCGGTCGCTGCGCGCGGCGACCACGTCGTCGAATTTGCACACCGCCACCAGATCCCACGGGTCCATCGCAGCTTCGCCGAGCTGATCGCGGACGGCGAGCTCGATGTCATCGACATCTGCACGCCGCCCAATCTTCATGCGGGGATGATCGTCGCCGCCATGCAGGCCGGCAAGCATGTCATCTGCGAAAAGCCGTTCGCCGGCTATTTCGGCCGCGACGGCGACCGGCAGCCGATCGGCAAGCACGTGCCGAAGGCGCTGATGTATGAGCGCGTGCTGGAAGAGATGGGCGCCACGCGTGCCGCGATCGAGCGCACCGGAAAGCTCTTCATGTATGCCGAGGACTGGATCTACGCACCCGCAGTGACCAAGACCGCGGAGATCATCAAGGCGACGAAAGACAAAATCCTGTTCATGAAGGGCGAGGAGAGCCATTCCGGCTCGCATGCGGTCCATGCCGCGCAATGGGCGATGACCGGCGGCGGCTCGCTGATCCGAATGGGCTGCCATCCGCTCTCCGCCGTGCTGTATCTCAAGCAGGTCGAGGCCAAGGCGCGCGGTGAAACCATCCGCGTCGCCAGCGTCAGTGGCGATGTCGGCAATGTCACGGCCGTCCTCAAGCCGGAGGAGCGTACTTACATCAAGGCCAATCCTGTTGACGTCGAGGATTGGGGCACGCTGACCGCGACATTTTCGGACGGCACCAAGGCCACCGTGTTCTCCGGCGACATGATCATGGGCGGCGTGCGCAATCTGATCGAGACCTACACGTCAGGCGGCTCGCTGTTTGCCAATATCACGCCGAACAATCATCTGATGAGCTACCAAACCTCCGAGGAGAAGCTCGCCTCGGTCTACATCACCGAGAAGGTCGACCGCAAAACCGGCTGGCAATATGTCTGCCTCGAGGAGGAGTGGACCCGCGGCTATCTCCAGGAGATCCAGGACTTCATGGAATGCGCCGCGACGGGACGCCAGCCGCTGTCGGACCTGGCGCTGGCATATGAGACGATCAAGGTGAACTACGCGGGCTATTGGGCGGCGGAGGAGGGACGGCGGGTGATGTTGTAGAGCCGCGGTGAACTCACTGACCCAGCCGCAGGCACGCTGCTAATCCTTCTCCCCTTGCGGGAGAAGGTGGCGCGAAGCGCCGGATGAGGGGTTCTATCCGCAAACGCAGCTGCAAGAGGATAGCTCGCGGAGACAACCCCGCCCCCCGGGGGGGGGGGGGGGGGGGGGGGGCGCCCCCCCCCCCCCCCCCGGGGGGGGGGGGGGGGGGGGGGTTGGGGTTGGGGGGGGGGGGGGGGGGGGGGGGAAGGGGGGGGGGGGGGGGGCGGGGCGGGCGGGGGGG